>JAUYGP010000424.1 GCA_030690515.1 Giesbergeria sp. | reverse complement strand
TTGCGGTAGGGCGTTTCGATGAAGAGCTGCGTTTGCCCCGTTTTGAGCGCCAGCGCCTCCAGCGCGCGGATGCGCTGGGCGCGTTCCTCGGCGTCTTGCGGCAGGTAGCCCACAAACGCAAAGTTCTGACCGCCCAGGCCGCTGGCCGCCAGGGCCAGCAGCAGCGATACCGGCCCCACCAGCGGCACCACGCGCAGGCCCAGCGTGTGCGCGGCGCGTACCACCGAGCTGCCGGGGTCGGCCACGGCGGGCATGCCCGCTTCGCTGACCAGGCCGATGTCGTGCCCGTCGAGCGCCGCGGCCAGCAGGGGGCGGGCGTCAAACGGCGCGGCGCCCTTGCCGCCATGGTCGCCCTTCTTGTGCACTTCGCGCGGCAGTTCGGTGATGTGCTGCTCTTGCAGTGCCAGCGCAAGGGGGTGCAGGGTGTCGACCCGTTTCAGGTAGGCGCGCGTGCTCTTGGCGTTCTCGCAGATCCAGTGCGTCAGCCGGGCGGCCACCCTCAGGGTGCCCTCTGGTAGCGCGTCTTGCAGGGGCGCCTGGGTGCTGCAGCCAAAGTCCAAGGGTGCGGGCACCAGATACAGGGTGCCGCGTGGCGTGCCCGGGGGGCTTGCGGTTGTGCTCATGGCAGGGCCAGCCCGGCGGAGCGCAGCATGCGGCAAGTGCGGATCAGCGGCAGGCCCACCAGGGCGGTGGGGTCATCGCTGGCAATGGCGTCTAGCAGGCTGATGCCCAGACCCTCGCTCTTGGCGCTACCGGCGCAGTCGTAGGGTTGTTCGGCCTGAAGGTAGCGCTCGATTTCGCCATCGTTCAGTGGGCGGAACCGCACTTCGACGGCCGCCAGTTCGACTTGTTCGAAGCCCGTGGCCTGGCACACCACCGCTACGGCGGTCTGAAAGATGACGGTCTGTGCGCTCATCTGGCGCAGTTGCTGCGTGGCGCGCTCGTGCGTGCCGGGTTTGCCCAGTGCATGCCCGTCCAGGTCTGCCACCTGGTCGGAGCCAATCACCACGGCCTCGGGATGCTGCGCGGCCACAGCACGGGCCTTGGCCAAGGCCAGGCGCAAGGCCAGTGCCTGCGGGGCTTCGCCCGGTTGGGAGGTTTCGTCGACGTCTGGGGCGGCCACGGTGAAGGGCAGGCGCAAGCGTTGTAGCAGTTCGCGCCGGTAGGGAGAAGTTGAGCCCAAAAC
>JAUYGP010000554.1 GCA_030690515.1 Giesbergeria sp. | reverse complement strand
GGGCCGCACCCACCCGGCGCTTGTTTCCTGGAGGGCACCCGGCCGCGCGCTCCTGACCGTCGCGGGCGATGAACTCAGAAAAGACGGTGGCAACGAGGCCAACCGGGTTCCTCGTGCCGACCCCACCGGAAGCCCGAAGAGGGCTCTGAATCTAGGAATCCGGTGAGGCTTTTTCAGCAGCCAACTTCGTCAGGAGAAATCACCATGCAACTCGTATCCCGCTTTGCACCGCAATCGCCGGTGCTGCGTTCCGAACATCCCTTGTCGGATGACCAGATCAGGGCCGTGGCCCCGTCCATCTTCGCGCAGGCCCCGCACGGCAGTCGCTCCGAGCGCTACAGCTACATCCCCACGGCCACCGTGCTGCAGGAACTCAGAGGGGAGGGATTCCAGCCCTTCATGGTGTGCCAGACCCGTGTGCGTCAAGAAGGGCGGCGTGACTTCACCAAACACATGATCCGCCTGCGCCATGCCAGCCAGATCAATGGCCGCGAGGCCAACGAAATCATCCTGCTCAACTCGCATGACGGGACCAGCAGCTACCAGATGCTGGCGGGCATGTTCCGCTTCGTCTGCCAGAACGGACTGGTGTGCGGCGACACCGTGGCCGATGTGCGCGTGCCCCACAAGGGCGATGTGGCGGAGCAGGTCATCGAGGGCGCGTATGAAGTCCTGCATGGCTTTGGTCAGGCCCAGCAGTCCCGCGAATCCATGCAGGCGATCTCCCTGGACGCCGGGGAGTCGGAGGTGTTTGCCCGTGCCGCGCTGACTCTCAAATACGACGACCCGACCAAGCCCGCACCCATCACGGAAACGCAAATCCTGATGCCTCGCCGCACGGACGACGACCGCCGCGACCTGTGGAGCGTGTTCAACCGCACCCAAGAAAACCTCATCAAGGGCGGCCTGCGCGCCCGCGCCGCCAATGGGCGTCGCCAGAGCACCCGGCCCGTGCAGGGCATCGACCAGAACCTGCGCCTGAACCGCGCCCTGTGGTTGCTGGCCGATGGCATGCGCCAGCTCAAGGCCTGAGTTCAGCCGGAGGGGCCCAGCCCCTCCCTACATGCCTGGTTTTTCTCGCTTCCCTTTTTTTCCTTGTCCCTTTCTTTGACCGATAGGAGCTTCATCATGAACACCGCTACCTTTCAAGAAACCAACGCCATCGCCACGGGCAGCACCGCCGCCGCCATGGCGGCTTCGCAGGAACTGCTGCTGATCCCGCTGTCCAGGCTGCGGCCCTCCAGCCGCAACGTGCGCAAGAGCGGCGGCACGTCGATTCCCGAACTCGCATCGAGCATCGCCCGTGTGGGCCTGCTGCAAAACCTCACCGTGGTGGCCGCACCCGATGGCGAGTATTACGAAGTGGTGGCCGGACGGCGGCGCCTTGCAGCGCTCAAACTGCTGGTCAAGCGCCGCAAGCTGGTGAAGGGCCATGAGGTCTATTGCCTGCTGGTGCAGGACGATGCGGCCCGCACCGTGAGCCTGACCGAGAACGTCCAGCGTGAGGCTATGTCGCCCATCGAAGAACTGTTCGCTTGGAAAGACCTCGTGGCCGAAGGCCGGCCCGTGGAGGACATCGCTGCGGATTTCGGTGTGACGCCGTTGGTAGTGCAGCGGCGCCTGAAACTTGCCAACGTCTCGCCCCGGCTGCTGGTGGACTTCGGAACACAGGCCGTGACGCTGGAGCAGTTGATGGCGCTGGCCATCACCGACGACCATGCGGCGCAGGAGGCGGCTTTCTACGAATCACCGCAATGGCAGCGCAGACCGGACGCGCTGCGCGATCACCTGACCAGTGAAGAAGTCGACGCGAGCCGTGATGCGGTGGCGCGATTTGTCGGACTGGAGGCCTACGAACAGGCGGGCGGTGGCGTCCGGCGCGACCTGTTCGCAGATGAGCAGAACGGGATCTTCCTGACCGACGGTGCGCTGCTGGACTCCCTGGCGAGGGACAAGCTCACCCCGCTGGCCGAGCAGGTGCGCGCCGAAGGCTGGGCCTGGGTGGATGCAGCTCCTCGTGCCACCGCATCCGATCTGTACCAGTTCCAACGGGCGCGCAGCACACGCCGGGAACCCACCAAGACTGAGGCCAAGCGTATTGCCAAGCTGGAAGACCAGCAAGCGAAGCTGCGGGAGCAACTGGACGACGACAACGAGGACATGACCGACGAGCAGGCGCAGGCGCTGCACGACGCCATGGACGCACTCGGCAATGAACGGGAGGCCATGGAGCGCCAACTGGTGGAGTACCCGCCCGCCGTGGTGGCGCTGGCCGGTGCTGTGGTGTCGGTCGATCACATGGGCGGGGTGGTGGTGCACCGTGGCCTCCTGCGCGAGGAACAGGCCAAAGCCCTGCGGGAACAGGCGCGGCAGGAGGAGGGCGGGGCGGGCGGCAACCCGGATACCGACACCGACGAGCCCACCAAGTCCGGAATCTCGGAGAAACTGGCCAAGCGCCTCAGTGCGCACCGCACGGCGGCGCTGCAGGCCGAGGTGGCGCGGCATCCCCACCTTGCATTGGTGGCCCTGGTGCATCGCCTTGCGCTGCGGGTGATCGTGGAGAGCTACGGGGCGGGAGACTCGGCAGTCAACATTTCTGCGACGCCCCAGGATGGGCTTGGATTGCATGCGCCCGACATGGCGGATGCCCCTGCAGCCGTGGGCATGCGCAAGGTGCGGGGGGCCTGGGCCCAGCGTCTGCCCAGCGACTCGGACGCGTTGTTCGCGGAACTGCTGACCTTCCCGCAGCAGGAGCTGCTTTCATTGCTGGCAGTGTGCGTGGCTTCAACTGTCAGTGCCCTGGCTTCGCAGGAGGGAGAAATCCCCGCCACCGCGCTGGCGCAGGCTGTGAACCTCGACATGCACGACTGGTGGACCCCGACCGCTGCAGGCTACTTCGAGCATGTCTCGAAAGCCAAGGCGCTGGAGGCGGTGCAGGTGTTTGCGCCCGATCAGGTGAACCGGCTGGGCAAGCTCAAGAAGGCAGAGATTGCGAGTGAGGCCGAGCGGCTGGCTGCGGGGACAGGGTGGTTGCCGGTGATGTTCAGGGGCCAGGAAGCGGCTGTCGAATTCGAAGCAGAGGTGGGGCGCGAGGTCGGGGGTGATGCCGATGTCAGCGCCGAAACCAGTGGCAGCGCCGATTCGGAGGTCCACGAAGACGCACACGCTGTGGCGTGAGCATGAAGCCCCGGCCGTTGGGTCGGGGCTTTTTGCATGGGCGCGACGCGCGCGGCAGGTCTGCCGCGCGCGTTGGGACTTCCCAGGCACCAAGTGCTCTGTGACCAGAGCGGCGCGCTACGCCAGAATTCGCTGCGGTGGGTGGGACGAGTCTGCGGGTCACGGGAGCATCGACCAGCACCGATCACCCGCAATCCTGCGCTGATCTGGCTTGTGACAACTCACCCAGACAACCCATGAACCACCAAGGCGTCAGCGAGATATTCTTTGAAGAGTCCTACACCGTACCGGCGGACCAGACGGCGAAATCGCTCTTTGCCCGGCTGCCTCATGGCAGCGGCTATGCCGAGCGGCTGATTGAATGCCTTGCCACCGGCTACTTGGTGGCGGTGATCGAATCCATCTGCATCCGGGAAATGCAGCAGCATGTCGATACGGCTGAAGTGGTGGTGGGCCGCACGATCTGCATCGACCACCGAGGACCCATCCCGCCAGGATCCTCTCTGCGGCTGCGCGGATGGCTGGAACGGATGGGGGAGCGGAGCGCGACGTTCCGTGTGCAGGCCTGCGACACGGACGAAGTCGTGTGCGAGGCCGCTGTCACGCTGGTGGCGGTGCAGCGGACGGTCATCGAGACACGCATCGCGGCCAAGGTCGAGGCGCTGCAGCGTGAGCATCAGCCCATGGGAATGGCGCGATAGCCTGTGGATGTGGGCATACCTCCGTACTGCCAGGACGACTTCGTGACCTTCTCCCGCAGCCGTGCGCAGGACATGCTGCCGTACCTGTCGCAACGTGAATTGCTGGGCGCCTGAGCGTCGGTGACGGCTGGCGTAAATCGCTTCGGGTGCTGTGCCGCAAGCGCTGCGCGACGGTGAAGTGATCAGGTGCCGGGGCCATGAACCCTTTCGGTACAGGATCACACCCACAGCAGCCTTGTATTTGCGTTGAATCCTGGCTCGGGCACGGCGGCGCTGCACTTCGTTTGCGCCGCCTCGGGCTTGTTCGCCGCAACCGTCCGGCCCGACAAATTTCCCCTCCGCTGCGCGGATTCCTCGCGCGGCAAATTTCTCGGGCCTCCCGGTCCTTCGCTGCGCTGCGGCCCCGCTTCGCTGGGGTGCGGCGCGCCCGACCCTCACCCATCGGATCACGCCAAGGCCGCGATGGGCGCGACCTGGACAACCTCGAAAGGACTTCATCATGGCCAACATCGGCACCTTCACCGCACAGAACGGCAGCTACACCGGCACGGTTCGCACCCTGACGCTCAACGTAAAGGTCCGGCTCGTGCCCAGCGACAAGGCAAGCGAGAACGCTCCGGACTACCGCGTCGTCGCTGGCAATGGGCTGGAGATCGGCGCGGCGTGGAAGAAACTCAGCAAGGCGGAGCGCCCCTACCTGTCCGTGACCCTTGATGACCCGTCGTTCCCTGCCACCCTCTATGCTCGCCTGGTCGAAGGCGAGGACGGCGCGCACAACCTGATCTGGTCGCGCAGCAAGGGCGACTGATCGTCGCCCTGCACTCCGCCTACCGGCGGAGTGCTTCTTTCTCTCGTCAGTGCTGTCTGTCAGCTACACCTCAGAACAGGGCTCCGTGTTGCACTGGAGGGTTCGATCTTTCACCCTGAATTCCAAAGATCGAAACTGCGTCGGGCAGCACAAGGCGTCGTTCGACCCGTGCATCATGAGTTCCATAGCGACTTCGCCATCGCTTACGGAGATGCTGCGGAAGTGAAGCCGATCGCCCAAGACATAGGCCTTGCCAAACTGCTTCGCTGTTCCTTTGTCATTGAAGATGGCTGCGAGATAGTAGTAGATACCTGTTCCGCCGTCCGTCACCTGAAGAATGGCAATCGCATCGGTGTTGCCGTCGTCATCAAGATCTCCGAATGCGTGGTCCGTCAAGTGGACGGCAATTGCTTTCTCGTGACTTCCGTGGTCAAGATCAGGAATGAACTCTCGCTTGCCGTCCTGCAACGTGATGGAGTCGGTTCCGATTCGGTATGTGAGATTTTTCAACGTCTCCATCGAAAAGGGAGGGTAGTGCGTGGTGGCCGCTGTTGCGTTTCCCATTCTTGGGAGTGCTACGTAGGCCCAAGCGGCGATGGCAGCGAGAGCGACGGTCCATGCCGCGAAAACTACAAACATGATGAGCCGAAAGGATTGTTGTTTTGTGAGGTTCGGAAAGATGTTCTTTGCTACAACGTCACGCGCGACATAGAGAAAAACTCCGATGGCAATCCCTGCCGGGGCGGCAACTTGAGCGACAGATTTCAGTAGTTCCAGATTCATGGGTGCTTGCGATGGATGGCGGGAATGAAGGGGAAGTTTGGTAGCCAGCTTACTTCGGCCGCACTCCGCTGAGGTAGGGTAATACTGCCCGTGTCGGGCGGATTAGGGGTAGAACGTCCGGTTGAGCCCACAACCCCGCCCGCGAGTGCACCTTGTGAATCTCTGATTCCTGAATTGCGCTCTGTCGCAAAGACGGCGTTGTGGTTCGGCGGGTCTGCTGGTTTGCTGGGATGTCTCAGAGCGGGATTGCGGTTCAGCGGATTTCCGTAGAAGTGCTTTTCCGGGTTCGCTATTCCGTGAGTCTCCGGCGATGCCGGACCGCGCTCTCGTGCTGCGCATCAAGCCACCCATGGCGTCTTGCCCCTTCGGACTTCCATCCCTGACTCCTTCGCACCTGCAGTGCTGCGCGCTGCGCTTGCGAAGCGGGTGTCCGGGTTGGGGTGGGGGCTGTCTTGCTGTTCCCTTCATCGTCGCACGCCGTTCTCGCCGTCATGGTCTGCGCGTGCTGCGCACGCTGGCGTCCTGGCGGCCGTCTTCGAACCGTGACGGCTGCGCTGCGCCGTGCTGCTTCCGGTCTCGGGCAATCCTGCCCTGATTCCTCCCAAGGAGAAGACCATGACGAAGCTCGTCACGGACGAACAATGCGCGCAACTGCTGGCCAATGGCCGTCATTCCCTCGAACAAGACAACTTCGACCCCGCTCCGGTGGTCAGGCTGTTCACGCCGGATGCCGGGGCGACCTGGCTGCTGACCGAGATGGATCCGGACGATCACGACCATGTGTTTGGGCTGTGCGTCCTGGGTCTGGGCTATCCCGAGTTGGGCTGGGTCAGTCTGGCAGAACTTGGGACTGTGCGCGGTCGGCTGAGGCTTCCAGTGGAACGCGACCTGCACTTCACCCCGCAGAAGCGGCTGAGTGCCTACGCGCGCGAGGCGCGTCTTGCGGGGCGGATTGTGGCGTAGCCGCAGTGTGTTGGCTGTCAGCGTGTGCGGATGGCCAATATCGCTTCATCCCTCGCTCTTGGGCAACCGGGCCTCGGTTTCCAACATCAGTTCGCTGGCGCTGCGGCCCAATGCCCGTGCGATCTCCAGGATCAATGCCAGCGTCGGCATGTGCTCTCCACGTTCGATCTTGCC
>JAUYGP010000423.1 GCA_030690515.1 Giesbergeria sp. | reverse complement strand
GGCGGGCGTATCCCAGTTGCTGGGGCTGGTGCAGGGCGCCCCCTTCCTCGGCCTGGGCGCGCTGCACGCCCTCACCATGGGGTGCCTGGGGTCGCTGATGCTGGCCATGGTGACCCGTGTTTCGTGCGGACACAGCGGGCGCGCCCTGGTGGCTGACCGCATCGCCTGGTCCTTGTTCTGGGTGCTGCAAGTGGCCACCGTGCTGCGCATCGTGGCGACTTTGCCGACCGCGTTCTCGGGCGGCTTGCTGCTGGTGGCCGCACTGTTGTGGACGGGAACCATGGGCGTGTGGGGTATGCGGCTGGGCACCTGGTATGGGCGCTTGCGCGTGGACGGACGTCCGGGCTGAGGTCGCAACCATGGGACACGAGGTCTTGACGCAGGCAACGCCGCTTCCGGCAGACTTTGCCGCCATGGCGGCCACGCTCATGCAGGCGCGCCAGACTATTTTGCCCAAACGGCTGGGTGCCCCTGGGCCCGACGCACGGCAACTGGACTGCATCGTAGGCGCGGCGGCGCATGCACCCGACCACGGCCAACTGCTGCCCTGGCGTTTTGTGCTGGTGCCGCAGGCGCAGCGGTCACACCTGGCCGATGTATTTGCCGCTGCCTTGCGCGAACGCGATGCGGCGGCCTTGCCCGAACAGGTCGAGCAGGCGCGGGAAAAGGCCTTCCGGTCACCGGTGCTGCTGTTGGCCGTGGTGGACAGCCTTCGCGGTGACCCCGAGGTGGATCTGTACGAGCGCCTCATTTCCACCGGCTGTGCCGTGCAGAACATGCTGCTGATGGCCACGGCGCTGGGCTTTGGTTCTGCGTTGACGAGTGGCAAAGCACTCAAGTCGACGGGCTTGCGCCGACTCTTTGGCTTGCAGCAGGGCGAGCATGCGCTGTGCTTCGTCAGCCTGGGCACGGTGCTCTCGCGCAAGAGCGCACGGGCGCGGCCGGGCCCAACGGACTATCTGCGCACGCTGGGCGATCCACTGCCCGATGGCGCAACCCCCTGATTTTTTGGATACCTGGAGTGACCATGGAAATTACAAGTTTTGATGACCTGTTGCACGCTGCCCGTGCACAGCCCGAACCCCAGCGGCTGCTGTTTGTTTTTGCGGGTGTGGAGCTGCCCGACGACGCTACGCCCGCCCAGCGCGAGCGCTTTGCCGCAGGGCAAGGAGGCGCGTTGGTGCCCATGATGTGCGTGGACAAGCGCCCTGAAGAGATTGCCTCATTCCAGACCCTTGCGGACGAGTCCAGTCAGTTTGGACACGACTGGGCCATGGTGTTTGTTGCGGCCATGTCCGGCACGCTGGACAAGGCACCCACCAGCGAGGAGGCCGAAGCACCCCTGCAGCGCATGGTGGACTCCATCAAGCAGGGCGTGCACAGCGCTTTCATTCCGTTCAACCGGCAGGGCGAGCCGGTGCGCTTCGGTTAACCACCATGGCCCGCACAGTGTCCTTGCCCGGCTTCGGCGGAGCCGCCGTGGGGTTTGATACGCCGTTTGAAATGCTCGAAGCCTGCCACGAGCGCGTGCAGCGCTCGCTGGACTTGCTGCAGCGCCTGATCGACTACCTGCACACCCATGCGTGTGACGACTCGGCCCGCCAGGCTGCACGCGATGTCCTGCGTTACTTTGACATTGCAGCCCCCTTGCACCATGAGGACGAAGAACGCCATGTCTTTCCCCTGCTGCTGGAGCGCGGAGCCCCTGATGTGGTGGCCTTGGTGCGCCAGTTGCAGGGCGACCATGTCCGCATGGAAGCCCACTGGCGGGACGCACGGACCTGCCTGAACGCGCTGGCCCAGGGCGAGGTCGAGCGCTGGAGTGCGCAGGACGAAGCCGTATTGGCCCAGTTTGCGCAGGGCTACGACGCCCACATCCGCACCGAGGAAGACGCGGTGTACCCCGCCGCGCGCGCGCTGCTGGCGCCGGATGCTTTGCAGTCTATGGGGCAGGAAATGCGCCAACGCCGGGGTGCCATGGCGTAGTTCGCTATTGAATAAATAGCTGTTTGCGCTTATGGACAGAGCGCTGGAGCCTGTTTTGTCTAGAAAATAGCGAGCCCTCAATGCACCACGACCGGGTTCTGGGCCAGGCCGGTGTAGCGGTCAAGGGCGTCTTCCACCTCCTCCTCGGTGGGGGCGTCGCGCTGCCAAGCGATGATTTGCAGCTGGAACATCTCGGCCCAGGAGCCGTCCAGGTACACCTCTTTGCCCGAGCGTTTGTCCACAATTTCAAAGCCGTGGCGCGCCAGTTGCGGCGGCGGTGGTGCGGTGTCCTGCAGGGCAGGGGCGTCGGGTGCGATGGCGTCGGGCAGCATATGCACCACCACAAAGGATTCCGAGTCGTAGAGCATGTGCATGGTATGGATCTCCCTGGTCTGAGTCCTTGTCAGATGGCCGCGGTGGCGGCAAGTTCAAGGCCTGTGCTTCTACCGGACCCAGTATTCCACGAAAAGCCTGCGGGCGCTGTGCCGGTGGTCAGGGTGCTGCCTGCGTGCGCAGGTTCAGTTCGGCGTAGTCCCCGTTGGCCTGGGTGATGCGGATGCGCGCAGGCAGGTAGCCCAGTTCCGGCGCAAGCCAGAGTTGGGCTTTCTGGTCGTAGTCGCGGCGCGGCAGGCGCTGCAGCGGAACCGCGCGCATGGGGCCAATGGGCAGATCCAACTGTTCCGTTTCGCCCACAGTAAACACCCAGGTGTCGGCCGCGCGGGAGCTGACGGTGGGAACGCTGATCTGCGTGCCTGGCGGGTAGCGCTCGGGGGCGGCTGCGAGCATGGCGCCCAGTTGCACGAACACGCTAAGCCGGTCCTGGGTGCCTGGTGCAATGGCTGCCGACGGCGTGTTGGCGCTGAAGGTCACCAGGCCCTTGGAAAAGTCAAAGTGCGCTGCCTTTTCGCTGCGCGAGCGGTCGCCAAAACGCCGGGGCTGCAAGCCCAAGGGCGTGAGCTCGCCCACGCTGGTTTGCGCGCGTGAACCCAGAAACAGCACACTGATCTCCTGGCGCGCCTGGTACTGCTGGCCGTCGTGCTGCCACACAAGTTCGGCGCGGGCACTGTAGTGGAAGCCCTTGGCCTGGCCGTCCACATCGAATTCCAGACGAGTCGGTGTGGGCAGGCGCACCGGCGCGGGCTGGGTACTGCCGGGGGCATCGCCAGCGCCCGGCGGCGCAATGGCGATGGCACTGCCTGGCGCGGTCGCGATCGCGGTCTCGGCCGGGGGTGGGTCGGTTACAGGCGCGCTGGCGACAGTGGTCGGGGCCGCGATGTCCTCGGAGGCTATGGGGGCCTCCAGCGTTTCGGCCTGTGTGGGCTCTTCCGGCTCGATCGGTGCCGTTGGGGGCGTCGCGCGGGACTCCGGCTGCGCCGCCTCGGTCGGACGGGGCTGACGGGGCTTCTTGCGCGCTGCACGCACGGGGGGCTTGGCCAGCTGTGCGACGGCTTCGGCGGCGGCCGGTGCTGCAGCGGGTGCGGGCGCCGCAATGGTGCGCGTGGTGAAGCGCACCACCGGGGCCGCCTGGCTGCTGCCCCAGTGGGGCAGCGCGCCGCCCAGCAGCACGGCGTGCAGCACCAGCACGAGGGCAGTGAGGGACAGCAGGGAGCGGCGTGGAATCATGGACAGCCCATCGAACAAAACACACCAAAGGGTAACCGACGCGCACGGGTTGGTCGTGGTGGGGGGTGGAGATGCGCCCCGGCTGCAGCAGGGTTTGCGGCGCGGGGGCTGGCCTAAAATGCGCCGTCGGTCACCCGGTGCCCTGGCAGCGGGGCGCCGCCTTTCCCTTTCATAAACACCACGCCATGAAACTTGCCACCCTGCAGGACGGCTCCCGCGACGGCCAGCTCGTACTGGTCTCGCGCGACCTGGGCATGGCCCACTACGCTACCGGCATTGCCAGCCGCCTGCAGCAGGTGCTGGACGACTGGGGCTTTTACGCTCCGCAGCTGCAGGACCTGTACGACAGCCTGAACGCGGGCCGAGCGCGCCACGCCTTTCCTTTTGATACGCAGCAGTGCATGGCGCCCCTGCCGCGGGCCTACCAGTGTCTGCAGGGCAACGCCTACCTGCATGCCACCGAACTGGAATACCAGGCGCGTAACACGGACCTCCCCGCCAGCCTGCGCCGCGAGCCGCTGCTGCAACAAGCCGCCAGCGATGCCAGCTTGGGCCCTTGTAGCGACATCGTCGTCCCCAGCGCCGCCATGGGCGTTGACTTTGGCGCAGGCCTGGCCGTGGTCACGGGCGACGTTGAGCGTGGCTGCATGCCTGCGCAGGCGCTCGATAGCATTCGCCTGTTGATGCTGGCCAACACCGTGGCGCTGCGTACGTTGGAAGCCATCGAAAGCGAGCGCGGCCAGGCGCCGCTGCTCAGCCGCCCCGCCATTTCTTTCAGCCCCGTGGCTGTCACGCTCGACGAGCTGGGCCCCGCCTGGGAGCAGGGCCGGGTGCACCTCACGCTGCAGTCCACCTGGAACGGCCGCAAGGTGGGCCTGTGCGACGCCGGGCCGGAGATGGGTTTTCACTTTGGCCAGCTCATCGCCCAGGCCTGCACCACGCGCCCGCTGCGCGCGGGGAGCATTGTCTGCAGCGGCCCGGTCAGCAACCCCGCCGTGCAGGCCGCCAAGGGCCGCAGCGATTGGCCCCGGGGCTACAGCAGCATTGCCGATAAACGCACGATGGAAACCTTGCAGGACGGCAAGGCCGCCACGCCTTTCATGCAGGAAGGGGACACCATCCGCATCGAGATGAAGGGGCGCGATGGCCTGAGCCTGTGCGGTGCCATCGACCAGAACGTTGCAGTGCCGCCCGAACGCACTGCGGTGGGAACGCGGGACGCACGCTGAGAGGTCTTCGGCGCCGCTGTTAGCGGCCTGCAAAAATTCAGGCGAAATAGGGCTTAAACGATTGCCCAGTCAGCGCAAGCAGCTCCCAAAAAAGGAGTGCGCTCGTGCGATAAGCGCTTTCGCAAAGGGGGCTTGCGCTGGTGCGGTGCCGGGGGCTGGTATCGCGCGCTACAGTCAAGTGCCGATCAGAACAGGATCGTTTACCTGTGCCACGTCGGCATTTTGTCCCCACGATCTTCCCAAGGAGAAAACATGGCCGATACCTGGTTGCCCTCGCTCATCACCGCCACGCCGCAAGAAGGCTTTGAACTGGCGATTACGCTCAGCCGCCGTGGCGTGAAGTACACCCAGCCCGACATGGAAACGCTCAAGCAACTGCGCCCCGAGTACGCCCAGTCGGCCGACGGTCTGACGGCCGCTTCGCAGGTGATTGCCATCAACTTCCAGACCGTTTCGGCTGCTAACAACTACTGGCGTGGTTGAGTCGATCGCCCCGTAAAAATCAGGTAAAAAGTGGCTCTGGCGCTTGCTGGATAAGCGTTAGCAGCTATCAATTTGATATATTCTGGGGGCGCTGTGTCGCGCTCCACCTCCACCAGACAGTCATAGAAGGTCGGCCCCCGCCCCAGGTCGGTCAGCGCCTGGCTGGTGAGCTGGTTCACGTTGGTACCGTCCAGCCCCATCTTGCGCCACCAGATACCCAGGCCATTGACCACGCCGGGCCGGGCGCGCTCGCTCACCGTGGCGTGGCAGCGGTAGCTGCCCCGGTCGTTGAACACGCGTACCACGCTGCCCTCGTGAATGCCGCGCGCGGTGGCGTCTTCGGGGTGGATCTCCAGCAGCGGGCGCTTCTCGATGCCCTGCAGGCTGGACACGTTCACGAAGGTGGAGTTGAGAAAGTTGCGCGCGGGCGGCGAGATCATGGCCAGCGGGTACTGTGCTGATGTGCCCGCAGCCTCGTGATTGGGCACATGGTTCGGTAGTCCGTCCAGACCTTGCGCGGCCAGGCGCTCGCTGAAAAATTCGCAGCGGCCCGAAGGCGTGGGAAAGCCGCCCTCGGCGAACGGCGCATCCGGCCCGCCCAGTGGCGCGAAGCCCTGCGCCAGTAATTCGTTGAAATCCACCTTGGCGCCGTAGGCCTGGCGGCACAGGTCTTCGTCGCTGTCGGCAAAGCACGGCTCGGTGAAACCCATGTGCGCGGCCAGGTCGCGGAAGATGTGCGCGTTGCTGCGGGCCTGGCCTTGCGGGGCAATGGCCGGTTCGTTCAGCAACACATCGGTGTGGCCGTAGGCCAGGTGTACGTCCCAGTGTTCGAGCTGTGTGGTGGCGGGCAGGATGTAGTCCGCGTAGTCGGCCGTGTCGGTCTGGAAGTGCTCCAGCACCACGGTGAAGAGGTCTTCGCGCGCAAAGCCCTGCACCACCTTGCCCGACTCGGGCGCCACGGCCACGGGGTTACTGTTGTAGACGACCAGCGCCTCGATCTTCGGGCCGAATGTCTCAGAGGCTGTGCGCAGCAGGTCGTCGCCAATCGTCACCATGTTGATGGTGCGCGGGGTGCGGCCCGCCAGCAGGTCGGGGCGCTGCAACGCAGCGCGGTCCACGGGAAACGTGCCTGAGCTGGACAACAGCACGCCGCCCGCCCGGTGGCGCCAGGCGCCCGTGAGTGCGGGCAGGCAGGCAATGGCGCGCACCGCGTTGGCACCCCCGTGCACGCGCTGCACGCCGTAGTTCATGCGGATGGCGGCGGGCCGGGTGGTGCCGTAATCGCGCGCGAGCTGGCGGATTTGTTCCACCGGCACGCCGCACACCTGCGCGGCGCGCTCGGGCGGCCATTGCAGGGCACGTTCGCGCAGCAGCTCCCAGCCCACGGTGTGGCGGGCGATGTAGTCGTGGTCGAGCCAGTCGTGCACGATGAGCTCGTGCATCAGCGCCAGCGCCAGCGCGGCGTCGGTGCCGGGCAGAAGCTGGAGGTGCTCCTGGCATTTCTCAGCGGTTTCGCTCTTGCGCGGGTCAATGCACACCAGCTTGGCGCCATCGCGCTTGGCCTGCTGCGCATGGCGCCAGAAGTGCAGGTTGCTGCCGATGGAGTTGCTGCCCCAGATGAGGATGAGCTTCGCCTCGGCAAAGAACTCCACCCGCATGCCCACCTTGCTGCCCAGCGTGTGTGCCAGGCCTTCGCCGCCCGCCGTGGCGCAGATGGTGCGGTCCAGCAACGAGGCGCCCAGGCGGTGAAAGAAGCGCCGGTCCATGCTCTCGCTCTGCACCAGGCCCATGGTGCCGGCATAGCTGTAGGGCTGGATGGCCTGCGGCTCGCGCGCCGCGATGGCGCCCAGGCGCGCAGCGATATCGCGCAGCGCCTG
Source organism: Giesbergeria sp. (assembly GCA_030690515.1). Taxonomy (GTDB): domain Bacteria; phylum Pseudomonadota; class Gammaproteobacteria; order Burkholderiales; family Burkholderiaceae_C; genus Simplicispira. The sequence continues at coordinate 4,843 of JAUYGP010000423.1, read as the reverse complement.
ATCCCAGCCCACGGGCGTGAACTGGTCGCTGCCCTTGGGGCCGCTGCGTTTCAGGGGCGTGAGGATGCGCTCTGCGTGGTAGGTGCGCTCAGGGTATTTGGAGACTTTGGCGCACAGCACGCCGCCCGTCTGCGCGTGCGCGGGGTTGCCCTGCACACGCACGGCCACGCCGTTCTCCACCGTGGTCAGCAGGGCGCAGGTGTCAGGGCAGTCGTGCGGGCAGGCGCCGCGCACCTGCCGGGACGGGGTGATGGAGATGATGCTTTCGCTGGCGGTCGCAGGGGCCGGGGCGGCGGGAGCTTGCACGAGGGACATGGCGCCATGGTAATGATTCTCGTCCGGGGCCGTAGAATCCCGGGGTTTTCCCCATGAATGCCCGCCTCCACGCCCTTCCCCCTGTGCCCTTTGCGCTGCTGCGCCGCGTGGTGTGGCTGTGGCTGGCCGTGTTGCTGGCGGTGTTTGGCGCGCTGGGCTCGACCGTATCGCACGCGCTGGCGTCCAATCGCACGCCGGTGGGCATGGAGATTTGCACCAGCATGGGCATGCAGTGGATGGACGCCTCGCAGGCATCGGATGCGTCCTCGGGGCAACCGCTCTCCGACATGCGGGTGGACTGCCCAATGTGCCTGCTCTGTGCCGATCGCCTGGCACCCGTGCCCGCACCGTCGCCCTGGAGCCTGCAACGGGCTGCGCTGGGCGCTGCTCCGCTGCCGTCCTATACGCCGGTGGTCGCACTTGCGGCCGGCCGGGTCACTGTGCCGCCGCCGCGCGGCCCGCCTGCGCTCCCCTGAACTATCTTTTTCATAGCTGCTTGCGCTCGTGAATAGGGCGATTGAAGCATTTTTGACTGGTATTTCTGGAGTGTATTCGTGCGAAACCCTCGTTTTTCTTCCGGCCCGGCCCTGCGCCTAGCCCCTCTGGCTGCGGCCCTGGCTTTGTTCCCCGCCTGGGGCCTGGCCCAAGGCATTGCCACCGAGTCCCAATTGCAAACCATCAGCGTGACCGAGACACGCTCGCAACTGGACCCCAACCTGCCCAACAGCACCGCCAGCAAAACCGCGCAAGAGCTGGAGGCGCAAAACATCTTCAACCCGGAAGACGCCGCCAGCCTGCTGCCCAGCACCACCGTGCGCAAGCGCTACCTGGGCGACCGCAATGCCAATATTGGCGGGCGCAGCTTTGGCACGCTGCAACCGGGCCGGGCGCTGGTGTACCTCGACGGCTATCTGATCTCCAACTTTCTCGGGCGCTTTGATGCCCCGCGCTGGAACATGATCAACGTGGAGGCCATCGAGCGGGTCGATGCCTTGTACGGCCCGTACTCGGCCATCTACCCCGGCAACTCCATCGGCACCACCATGGTGGTGACCGAACGCAAGCCCCGGGGGCTGGAGGCCTCGGCCAGCATCAAATACAACCGGCAGTCTTTCGACGAGTACGGCACCCACGAGAGCTATGGCAGCAAGCAGTTGTCGGCGCGCATTGCCTCGCGCCTCGATTCCGGGCTCTGGATGGCGCTGGGTGTGCAGCACCAGGACAGCCAGGGCCACCCCATGGGTTACGCCAACGCGGTGCGGGGCGCCACCAGCGGTGCCTTTGCCGCGCCCACCACGGGCACCCCGGTCACGGGCATTCGTTACGACCGCGACTCCCAGGGGCGCGAGCGCGCCATTTTTGGAGCCACAGGCAGCGACCACAGCCTGCAGGACACCGTGAACCTGCGCATGGGCTACGAGATTTCGTCCACCCAGGAAATCGAAGGGCGCGTGTCCCTGTGGCGCAGCGACAGCACGGTGCGCACCATGACCTACCTGCGCGACGCAGCAGGCAAACCCATCTGGAGCGGGGTGGTGAACGATGGCGTCAACCGGTTCAACGTCGCGGCCAACGCTTTTGCCCCCAGCCAGCGCGACGAACGCCACCGCCAGCTCGGTGCCACCTGGAAAACAAAGCACGCGACGGGCTGGAACGCCTCCGTGATGCTGACCGACTACAAAATGCTCAGCGATGCCAACCGGCAGGCCGATCTGGCGCAGCCCCTGGCCGACCTGGGCGGCGCGGGCACGGTGACGCGGCGCGACGGCACGGGCTGGAACACGCTGGAATTGCAAACCACCTACACCCCCACGGCCGGCGACTTTGGCGCAGGCCGCCATGCCCTGGTGTTTGGCCTGCACCGCAACCAATACCAGTTGAACAACGTGGTGAACAACTCCAGCGACTGGCGGTACACCGAGTCCACCCTGGATCAGCGCTTCAACGGCACCACCACCATCACGGCCCTCTATGGCCAGGACGCCTGGCGCCTCACGCCCGACCTGGTGCTGACCTCGGGTGTGCGGCTGGAGACTTTTGATGCAACCGATGGCTCGCAGTTCTTCGCTGGGCCGCCCGTGGCGCAGCAGAACTTTGCCCAGCGCAGCCTGCATTCCACCAGTCCCAAGCTCTCGCTGGCGTGGACGGTGGCCGACGACCTGCTCCTGCGGGCCAGCTATGGGCGCGGTGTGCGCTTTCCGAACGTGGATGAGCTGTTCAACGGCGCCAAGACGGGCAGCAACATCACCACCAGCGACCCCAACCTGCGGCCTGAAGTGTCGCGCTCGTTCGAGCTGGCGGCAGAAAAATACTGGGGCGAGCATTGGTTGCGCACCAGCTATTTTCGCGACGACGTGAAGGACACCATCCTGCGCCAGACGGACAGTACGGTCACCCCCAGTATCACCCGCGTGAGCAACGTGGACCGCGTGCTGACCCAGGGCATCGAGATGGTGTGGCAGGCGCGCGATGTGGGCATTCGGGGCCTGGACATTGGCGGCAGTGCCACCTGGACGGACGCTGTGGTCAAGGCCAACGCGGCCAATCCGGCGCAGGTGGGCAAACAGTGGCTGCGCATCCCCAAGCAGCGCTACGCCGTGCAGGCCAGCTACCGGCCCAATGCGCAATGGCTGCTGGGCGCCGCCTGGCGCTGGAGCGGCCGTGCGTACAACACCGAGCTGAACATCGACAGTAACCCCGACACCTATGGCGGCGTCTCGCGCGTGAACCAGCTCGATCTGAAAGCAGTGTGGAAATTTGCCCCGCACTGGGAATGGGCGCTGGGCGTGAACAATGTGACCAACCAGCAATCCTGGCAGGCGCACACCCTGCCACAACGTTCGGTGCAGACCGAACTGCGTTACAGCATGAAGTAGGAGCGGCCATGAATCGATGGAAATCGGCTTTGCAATCCCCTGGGCGTTGGGCCTGTGGGCTGGCCCTGGCGCTGTGCTGCAGCGTCGGCGGCGCCCAGCATATGCACTCCCCGGTGGCCAGCCCGGTACCTGCCATGGCCGCGGCGTCTGCCAGCAAACCCGCAGCCCGCAAACCCCGCCCCGCATTGGGCGTGGGGGTGGCGGTGTCGCCCGATGGCGCGCTGTGGCTGGCAGGTCTCGATGGCCAGGGTCGTCTGTTTGTGCAAAACGCCCTGGCCCCGCAGGGCACAGAGCCCTTGCGCTGGGGGGCGCCGCGCGTGCTGGATACGGCGGGCGATGCGATTTCGGCCGACGGCGAAAACCATCCCAAGCTGATTTTTGGCCCCCAGGGCACGGTGCTGATTGCCTACACCCAGCCGCTGGCCAAGCCCAATACGGGCTATGTGCGGCTGCTGCGCTCGGTGGACGGGGGGCAGCATTTTGCGGCACCTGTCACAGTGCATGCCGACCGCCAGATCATCACCCACCGCTTCGAGTCCATGGGCTTCGATGCCGAAGGTGTCTTGCACACGGTATGGATCGACAAACGGGACCTGGAAGCCGCCCCTAAGGTGGGCGGCAAATCCAGCTACCGGGGGGCCGCCATTTACCGCAACATCTCGCGCGATGGCGGGGCCACCTTCAGTCCCGACACCAAGGTGGCCGACCACTCTTGCGAGTGCTGTCGCATTGCGCTGGGTGTAGGCAGCGATGGGGCCATGCGGGCCATGTGGCGGCATGTGTTCGAGCCCAATGTGCGCGACCACGCCTTTGCCGTGCTGCGCGGGGAGGCCCCTGTCGACGTGGTGCGTGCCACTTACGACGAGTGGCGGGTGGATGGCTGCCCGCACCACGGCCCGGCGCTGGCGCAGGCGGCCGATGGATTCCATACGGTCTGGTTCGGTATCCGCCAGGAAGGCGACGATAAGGTGTCCGGTGTACGCTACGCCCGGCTGGCCCTAGACGGCACGCCCCGGCTGCAGACGGTACGCACGATACCGGACGCGCGCGCCGAACATGCCGATGTAGCCGCGCAGGGCGAACGGGTGGCCGTGGTCTGGCGCAGCACCGACGGCATGACCAGCACGCTCAAGGCCTGGATTTCCGCCGACGGAGGGCAGACGTTTCGCGAGCAGGTGCTGGGCCATGTCGATGGAGACAACGATTTCCCGCGCCTGGTGCAGCAGGGTCAGCGCATGGTGGTAGTGTGGCGTAACGCAGCAGAGGTCAGAGTCCATGAAATCAAGTTCTAAACAACGGCGCAGCACCTGTGTCGCCCTGGCGGTCGGCGCTTTGGCTTTTGGTTTGAATCAGCCCCTGGCGCTTGCCAGGTCACCGTCGATAGCTATCAGTTCCGTAGCGCATTTTGACGAAACCACCTGGACCAGGCTGGTGGAAAAAGGCCCGCGGCCTGCGGCGTACATCTTTACCACCACCTACTGCTCGACCTGCCCGGACGCCTTCGAGAAGCTGCGCAGTTTTGTCATGGATGCACACCGGCCGGTCGAACTGGCGGCCGTGATGATGGATGTGCAGGGCGTGCGCGCTGTGGAGCATGCCCGGCACTACCTAGGGCTGACGCGGCTGTATGCCTTTGAGGGCTTTGAGCCCGC
>JAUYGP010000543.1 GCA_030690515.1 Giesbergeria sp. | reverse complement strand
CCACCCCGACCACGCACTGGCCCAGCGCCAGATGGGCGGACGGGCTTCGGGCATCCTGTCCTTTGGCCTCAAGAACAGCGACGCCGACCCGCGTGCCGCAGGCGCGCGCTTCCTCGATGCGCTGGGCCTGTTCACGCGCCTGGTCAACATCGGCGACGCCAAGTCGCTGGCCACGCACCCTGCATCGACCACGCACCGCCAACTCAACCCGGAGGAGCTGGCCCAGGCTGGTGTGAGCGAGAACATGGTGCGCCTGTCGGTGGGCATCGAGCACATCAACGATCTGCAGGCCGACCTGGCCCAGGCGCTGGACAAGGTCTGACGACCGCTCCGGCCGCTGCTTCAACCTAGGTTCAACGCACGGCCGGATTTCAAACGATTTTGGCTTCTAGCGCCCGCCCAGCAAGCGGTAGAAGCTATCTTTGATGTAGCACATCAAAACGCAGGAATCGCAGCAAATCCTCGCCGTCACACGGCACCGGCCCGCATACACTGGATCCATCCAAAGCCCCTGTGCATGCCCACATGCCTGCCGCCGTGCTGCTCTCTCTCTGCGCTCCGTTACTGCGTTTTGCTGCGCTGCTGCTCACCAGCCTGCTACTGGCCTTGTGCAACGCGCAGGCCTGGGCTTTTACCTCCCCGCAGAATGCGGTGGACGCCTCCCGTCTGGGCGCCCAACCGCTGGCCCTGGCTGCCCACTTGGATGTGCTCGAAGACCCCAGCGGCAGTTTTACGCTGGAGCAAGTTCGCGCACCGGCGCTGGCACAGCAGTTCACGCGCAGCCGCTTCACCGGAGAGGCCCTGAATTTCGGCATCACGTCGTCGGCCTGGTGGTTGCGCCTGCAGGTGGTCAACACCAGCGACCAGCCGATAGAGCGCCTGCTGGAAGTGGCCCATGCACGCCTCTCGCACCTGAACTTCTACACCCCGCAAGGCGATGGAAGCTATCAAACTGTCGAAACGGGCACCACAGAACCCTTCGAGAGCCGTGGCTACGCGCACCGCCATTTCGTCTTCAGCGTGCCCTTGCCGCCCCAGGCTGAGCAAACCCTGTACCTGCGCGTGGCGTCGACCACGGCCTTCATCGTGCCCGCGCGGCTGTGGGAACCCACAGCGTTCCACGCCTACGAGCGCAACGACTACGCGGTGCAGGCCTGGTACTTCGGCATCACGACCGCCATGGCGCTGTTCAATCTGCTCTTGTTCGTGCGCCTCAGGGACTGGCTGTACCTGCAATATGTGGGTTTCACGCTCTCGGTGGCCTTTGCGATGGCTGCGCAAAATGGACTGGTCAAAGAGGTATTCCGGCTCGAATCGCCCCTGTGGTCCGACCTGTGTACCAGCTTTGGCTATTGTTTTGCACTGGCCAGCGGCATGCTCTTTCTGCGCCGCATGACGGAGGCCCCACGCCTGCTGCCCCGCCTGGACCCCTGGCTACAAGGTTTCATCGCCTTTTATTTTTTGAGCCCCTTGCTGTTCCTCGTAACGGGCCAGACGCTGATCAAGGCGGCAGCCGTGGGTTACCTGTTGGCCATTGCTTGCATCATGGCGGTTGCTGTGTACAGCGCCTGGCGACGCCAGCGCAGTGCGTATTTCTTTCTGGCCGCCTTCACCATGGTGTGCCTGGGCGCAGCGATCTACGCACTGCGTGCACTCGGCCTGATGCCTACCAATATGCTCACCGCCAACGCCATACAGCTTGGCTCGACCCT
>JAUYGP010000539.1 GCA_030690515.1 Giesbergeria sp. | reverse complement strand
GGGGTCGCAGACTGTGGGGCGCGTTTCTTTGCCTCCTTTCTTGTCGCGCACAAGAAAGGAGGTCGCCCGCCGGGGCGAATCCCGGCCTCCGCCCTCAGCCAAAACACAAAGACAGCAAACGGCGCATCTTCACAACGGCGGTCCCGCCGACCTCAAGGCTTGGCCTTGGCAACCGCTCCCGTCGCCACCAACGCACGCAGCGCCTTCAGCCGTACCTTCAAACGGCGCTCGTTCTCCAACCCCACACGCACCATGATCTTTTGTCCGCTCGACAGGTTTTGCAGCTGCGGGTCGGCAAACTCGTAGCGCACCCAGGGGCGGGTGGACGGCACGTCGCCCTTCACCTCGGTCAGCTTCACCGCCACAGGGCTAGCGGGCTCGGGGGCCTGGAGCAGGTGGTCGAGCACGGCCACCAGGCGGTCGTTGAAATAACGGCCGGGGTAGCCGAGTTCTTCGTAGGCCTGCTGAAACAAGGGATAGAGCCGCGCATACAGTGCCACGGCCCGCTCCATGTCTACCGATTCAATCCAGCGCACCAGCGCGCCGTAGCGGGCGGCGTTGTCGAGGCCAATGGTTTGCACCGGGCCGCTGCCTGCCACGGCAAAGCGTTCGGGCGTGGGGTTGACCGGCCACAGGCGCGCAGGGGCGTGTTCGCGCCCCAGGTTGTCCACCGTGGCCACCACGCGGCGCACCAGGCCATCCATCTGCAGGAAGGCCGCCATATCACGCGCGCCCAGCAGTTCGCCCAGCGCGCGGGCCACATGGTCGTCCGACCCTGCCAGTGCGGGCAGGGCTGCCTCGGGCGGTGCCAAAGCCTCGACCGGGTTCTGCGGGCCTGAAGCTGGTTCCGATGCGGGCAGCGCAGGAGGCGCTGCTGCGACCGGCGGGGCACTGGTCACAGCGGGTGGCGCTGCAGGTGTCACCACGGGCGCCTGGGCTTGCTGCCACCACCAGGCGCCCCCGGCCCCAGCCAGCACAACCAGCACCAACACCACAAGCCCCCAGCGGGACGACTCCTGGGGTGGGTTCAGTGTGGATCGTTCTGGTTCTTGCATGGGCGCCTCCCGGTATGGG
>JAUYGP010000522.1 GCA_030690515.1 Giesbergeria sp. | reverse complement strand
GCCATGCGTCTGGGTGCCCTGGGCATCAAGATCATGTCGTCGGGACGTCTGAACGGTATCGAAATCGCCCGCTGCGAGTGGTACCGCGAAGGCCGCGTGCCACTTCACACGCTGCGCGCCGACATCGACTACGGTACCTCCGAAGCCAAGACCACCTATGGTGTGATCGGCGTCAAGGTCTGGGTCTACAAGGGCGACACGCTGGGCCGTAACGACCTGCCCGCCGTGGAAACCCCACGTCCGGACGATGAGCGTCGTCCCCGTGGTCCGCGCCGTGATGGCCGCCCTGGTGGCGACCGTAACGACCGTGGTGCAGGCCGTGGCGGCCCGCGCCGGCCTGCAGGAGCCAATATGGCCCCTGCCGATGGCAGCGACAAGCCTGCCGGCGCCGGTGGCGCCGATACAACCGCCGTTAAGCGCGTTCGTAAAGCAGACGCGCCCGCTACAGCAGCGGACGGAAAAGGAGAATAAAACATGCTGCAACCTGCTCGCCGCAAGTACCGCAAGGAGCAAAAAGGCCGCAACACTGGCATCGCAACCCGGGGTAACTCGGTCGCGTTCGGTGATTTCGGTCTGAAGTGCACCGATCGGGGCCGTCTGACGGCTCGTCAATTGGAAGCCGCTCGCCGCGCCATTTCCCGCCACGTCAAGCGTGGTGGCCGCATCTGGATCCGCGTGTTCCCGGACAAGCCGATTTCCTCCAAGCCCGCAGAAGTGCGGATGGGTAACGGTAAAGGCAACCCCGAGTTCTACGTGGCCGAAATCCAGCCCGGCAAGATCGTGTTCGAGATCCTCGGTGTGCCCGAAGAACTCGCCCGTGAAGCCTTCCGTCTGGCAGCTGCCAAGCTTCCCCTGCGCACCACGTTCGTGGCACGCATGGTGGGCCAGTGAGTTCAGGAGAAACTGATATGAATACTGCTGAACTTCGCCAAAAAGACGTCGCTGGCATCAAGGAAGAAATCAAGGCCCTGCAAAAGGCCCATTTCGGACTGCGCATGCAAAAGGCTACGCAACAACTGGGTAATACCGGCACGCTGCGTACCACGCGCCGTGACATCGCCCGCGCAAAAACCATTCTTGCCCAAAAGCAAGCCGCCAAATAAGGAGCCCATATGACGGAAGCTAAAAAATCCCTCAAGCGCACCTTGGTTGGCAAGGTGGTCAGCGACAAGCGTGAGAAGACCGTGACCGTGCTGATCGAGCGTCGTGTGAAGCACGAGCTCTACGGCAAGATCGTCGGTAAGTCGAGCAAGTACCACGCGCACGACGAGAACAACGAGTACAAGACGGGCGACGTGATCGAGATCACCGAAAGCCGTCCGCTCTCGAAGACCAAGAACTGGGTTGCGACCCGTCTGGTCACAAAGGCATCGCTGGTGTAAGCCTTCCCGGCACTGCACTGCAAGCCCCGCAAAAACGACCCACAATGTGGGTCGTTTTTCTTTTTTGGGCGCCCTCATCGGAATGCCCTTCACCGCTTTGCACTACCGGAGATACGCATGATTCAGATTGGCGACACCCTTCCCGATACCACCCTGATGGAATTCAATGAGGTGGAAGGCAATGGCTGCAGCCTGGGCCCCAACCCGGTGCAGGTCGGCGCCGCCACGGCGGGTAAAACAATTGCATTATTTGCGGTGCCTGGTGCGTTTACGCCCACCTGCTCGGCGAAGCATGTACCAGGGTTTATCGAAAAAGCAGCCGAGTTCCAGGCCGCCGGCGTTGATGAAATCTGGTGCCTGGCTGTCAACGACGCCTTTGTCATGGGCGCCTGGGCGCGCGATCAGAAGACCGGTAGTGCCGTCCGCATGCTGGCCGATGGTGATGCCGCTTTCGCCAAGGCCACAGGCTTGACCTTGGATTTGAATGGCAAGGGTCTGGGCCTGCGCAGCAATCGCTATTCCATGCTGGTCAAGGATGGCAAGGTCGTTCAGCTCAACATCGAAGCCCCGGGCAAGTTCGAGGTCAGCGACGCTGCCACCCTGCTGGGCCAGGCGCAGGGATAAGTCTGTCGCCTGGCATTTTCTCCGGCTAGAAAAGCAATGGCGCTTCCCGTATTTTGCTATCAATACGGTAGCTTCTTGCGCTTGCTAGCGTTGCCTTAGAGGTGGATTTGACTAAAAAATATCAACCTTGAGGTAATGGGCCCCAGGGATGGGGTTGTGGTAGTACGGAGGAACCTCCGCAAACCCCAGGTCGGTGTAGAGCGCCCGAGCCGACTCCATGTCGTCTAGCGTGTCGAGTAGCACGCTGGCGTAGCCTCTTTGCCGTGCAGCGTCCAGGGTGGCCTCCGCCAGCTGGCGCCCCAAGCCAAAGCCCCGGAAGGCCTTGCGCACGTACAGGCGCTTCATCTCGCTCGCGTTGGGGTAGTCGGCCGCATCAAGTGGCCGTAGTGCACAGCACCCGGCGGGCGCGCCATCGACAAGCGCCAACAACACGGCCCCGCGGGGTTCGGCGTAGTCACCGGGCAAGGTTGCCAGTTCGGTATCGAACTGCTGAAAGCACAGGTCAATCGACAGGCTGTCAGCGTATTCCTGAAAGAGTTCACGCAGAACCGCCAGATGCTCTGGTCCGGTGGCTGTCAACAAGGTCACGGGGGGCGTATCCACTACTCGAGGCGTTCAATGGCAGAACGCGCAGTGTAACGGCATCACTGCGGCCTCCCGTCAGGGAGGGGAAAACACTGCAAAGCAGGAGAAAGTGCTCAGCCTTCCGCCAGCAAGCGTTCGATCAGCAGGTGAAGCTCTGCAAAGTCGGGGTTACCGACGTAGGTTTTGACAATCTTCCCCTGCTTATCGACGATGTAGGTCGTGGGAGTGATACGCACATCGCCCCAGGCCTTGGCCACCGCACCCGTATTGTCGAGCGCTACCTTGAAGGGGAGTTTGCGGGTTTCGGCAAAGTTCACAACATAGCTCGGAGGGTCGTAGCTCATGGCGACCGCCAGGGTATCGAAACCCCGGGATTTGTATTTTTGGTACGTGGCAACGATCTCGGGCATTTCAGCCACACAGGTGGTGCAGCTCGTCGCCCAGAAATTGACCAGCGTGACCTTGCCTCGCAGGTCGGCCGTGGTTTGGCGCGAGCCATCGAGCAACACAAAAGTGGAATCGGGGGCTGCAGACTGGCTGCACCCGACAAGCGCTGCTCCGCCCACCAAAACTGCGGCGGACATGGCAACCGCGATGACCATGTTCTTCAACTGCATATGCACGTCCACTTCAACAAGACCGCTATTGTGCGGCAGCGCCCACGAGCGGCGCCGATCCATAGCCCCTTCGAGGCGCAGGGCGGAAAAAGGTTCACGGCGTGTACTGCACGACGGCGGTCGCTTCTGTCGATAATCCTCTGATGCTCAGAATCCTATGTGTCGCAGTGTTGGGTACCCTCGCTGCTTGCAGCCCCGCACTCGACTGGCGGCTGGTGACGATCCCTGAAGCAGGCCTTCAGGCGAGCCTGCCTTGTAAACCGGACCAGGTGCAGCGCAGCGTGGAGTTGGCGGGGACGCCAGTAGACATGCACATGTCCGGTTGCGAAGCCGATGGTGCAACCTTTGCCGTTGCCTGCGCCGCTGTGCAGGACCCTGCGCAGACGGGAGCGGCTCTGACACACTGGCGCGCCGCCGTGTTGGCAGGCCTCCAGGCCCCTGCAGAAGGACATGCGGGCGCTCCGCGCAACATGCCTTTTCTACCCACGGGGGCGCTCAGCATTCCGCCCTCGGTGCGTACCGAGGTGCAAGGCCGGTCACGGGATGGCGCAAGTGTGGCGGCCCAGGCTGTCTGGTTTGCGCGGGTGCAGGGGGCCCGGGTGCAGGCCTGCCACGCTATCGTGTTGAGTGCGCAGCCTCGCCTGGCGCAGGCTGATCAGTTCTTCGCCGGACTGGTTCTGCAGTGAGCGTGCTCGCGCGGCGGGCGGCCATATCGGTTTTTCTGGCCTTTGCATTTGCCTACTTTCTATCGGCGCTGCTGCGGGCCGTCACAGCCACGCTGGCACCCTTGCTGACGCTGGAATTCGGGCTCCACGCGCGCGATCTAGGGCTGTTGTCCGGGGGCTATTTTCTGGGCTTTGCCGTGACGCAGTTGCCCCTCGGGCGCTGGCTCGACCGCCATGGGCCGCGCAAGGTGCAGTTGGGGTTCTTGGGCGTGGCCGTGGTGGGCTGCGTCGTGTTCTCAATGGCCGGGAACTTTTCCGTGCTGCTGGCCGGGCGCGTGCTGGTCGGTGCAGGCGTTAGTGCCTGCCTGATGGCGCCGCTGACAGGCTACCGCCGTTGGTACACGCCCATGGCACAGATGCGAGCCAACGCCTGGATGCTGATGACCGGATCGACTGGCATGGTCGCGTCCACCCTTCCCGTGCAGTGGCTGCTGCCCGTTGTCGGGTGGCGCCCATTGTTCTGGGGGCTGGCCGTGCTGATTGTGCTGGCCATGGTGTGGATGGCGCTGGCGGTGCCCGCATGGCAGCAGGTCCATAGCACGGCACTGGAAGAGGGCGCAGCCCCCTCTCCAAGCAGCACACCGTCCGGCTACGCCGTCGTTTGGCGAAATCGCTATTTCCAGCGCCTCGCCCCACTGGGTTTCTTCTGCTACGGCGGCATGGTGGCCATGCAGACACTGTGGGCGGGGCCGTGGATGCAGAACGTGGCCGGGCAGACAGCGCAGCAGGCGGCAACAGGGCTGTTCTGGATCAATATGGCGATGCTGTGCACTTTCTGGTCCTGGGGCATGGTCAACCCCTGGCTGCTGCGCCGAGGGTTGGACGCCAACAAACTCATGGCCTGGGGGCTGCCGTCCAGCCTGCTGGTGCTTGCCAGCATCGTGCTACTGGGGCCGCAGGCCGGTGCCGGTGCCTGGGCTTTGTTTTGTATATGCAGCACCTTTGTGTCGCTGTCACTGCCGGCGTTGGCCATGACCTTTCCCCAAGCCTTGGCGGGGCGCGCCCTGTCGGCCTACAACCTGGTGATCTTTCTGGGCGTTTTCGTGGTGCAGTGGGGTGTGGGTCTGGCGGTGGATGGCTTTATGGCCGCAGGACTGGATACGGTCGCGGCCTATCGGTCCGGCATGGCCTTGTTCCTGGCGTGCAACGGGGGCGCGTATGCGTGGTTTGTGCTGCGTGGCCGCGGCGATAATGCACACTGCACCGCAAAACCATGAGCACGCGCATCTTCATCATCGCCCACGCCCCGCTGGCCCATGCATTGCGCGAATGCGCCCTGCATGTGTTTGCCGATTGCGGCGACAGCGTCATGGTGCTCGACGTGCAGCCCCAGGCGGCGCCTGAAGACACCCTGGCCATGGCCTGCAGCATGCTGCAGGCCCAGGGCGAGGCCCCCACGCTGGTGTTGACCGATGTGTTTGGCGCGACGCCGTGCAATATCGCCCAGCGCCTGGTGGAAGGGCGTGACGCACGCCTGGTCACCGGGGTCAACCTGCCCATGTTGCTGCGCAGCGTGTGCTACCGTGCCGAGCCGTTGGATGCGCTGGTACAGCGCGCCGTGGTCGGGGGCACCCAGGGGGTGATGCAGGTGGCCATTTCAGCGCCCCAGAACCAGATACGCCAACCGCATGATCAAGACCAGCACGACCATCAGCAATAAGCTGGGCCTGCACGCCCGAGCGTCGGCCAAGCTCACCAAACTCGCAGGCAGTTTTTCCTGCGATGTCTTCATGAGCCGGGGAGACCGGCGCATCAACGCCAAGAGCATCATGGGCGTGATGATGCTGGCCGCAGGCATGGGCACTGTGGTGGAGATCGAGACCAGCGGTGCCCAGGAGCAAGAGGCCATGGACTCCTTGCTAGCCCTGATCACCGACAAATTCGGCGAGGGCGAATGAACAAGGCCTGTCTTGCCAGCGCAGGGCAGGCCGCACGGAGGGTGGAGGCATGACGTTTTCCATACCAGGCCTCGCGGTGGCGCGTGGTATTGCCATCGGGCGCGCCGTGCTGGTTGGTTCCAGCCGCGTCGACGTGGCGCATTATTTCATCGAGTCGCACCAGATCGATAGCGAGATCGACCGCGTGCGCCATGGCCGCAATGCTGTGGTCGATGAGTTACAGCGCCTGCAGGGCGAAATGCCGCCCGACGCCCCGCACGAGCTGGCCGCGTTGCTCGACGTGCACCTCATGCTGCTGCAGGACGAGATGCTGACCAGCGGCGTCAAGCACTGGATTACCGAGCGCCTGTACAACGCCGAGTGGGCGCTGACCACACAGCTCGAAGTCATCGGGCGCCAGTTCGATGAAATGGAAGACGAATACCTGCGTGAGCGCAAGGCCGATCTGGAGCAGGTAGTGGATCGCATCCTGCGCCACATGAAGGGCGTGCCTGCGCCCGTGGCGCCCCCGGTGGCCAGCCCTCGGCGCAAGACCCAGCAAGACCTGCTGCTCGACGACACGGTGGACGTACCCCTGGTGCTGGTGGCGCACGATCTCTCGCCAGCCGACATGCTGCAGTTCAAGAAGAGTGTGTTCGCCGGATTTGTGACCGATGTGGGTGGCAAGACTTCGCACACGGCGATCGTGGCGCGCAGCATGGACATTCCTGCCGTGGTGGGCGCACGCGCGGCCAGCCAGTTGGTGCGCCAGGACGACTGGGTCATCATTGACGGCGATGCGGGCGTGATGATCGTCGATCCCTCGGCCATCATCCTGGCCGAATATGGCTTTCGCCAGCGCCAGATCGAGCTGGAACGTGAGCGCCTGGCGCGTTTGCGCCACACCCCGGCGGTCACGCTCGATGGCTGCCATGTCGATCTGTTGGCCAATATCGAGATGCCGGGCGATGCCGCCGCCGCGGTGGCGGCGGGCGCCGTGGGCGTGGGATTGTTCCGTACCGAATTTCTGTTCATGGGCCGCATGGGCAATCTGCCCGACGAAGAAGAACAGTACCGCGCCTACCGCGAGGCCGTTGAAGGTATGCAGGGTCTGCCGGTGACCATTCGCACCCTGGACATTGGTGCCGACAAACCGCTGGACAAGCAGCACCGCGACGACTCCCTCAATCCGGCGCTGGGCTTGCGCGCCATCCGCTGGAGCCTGGCCGACCCGGCCATGTTCCGTACCCAGTTGCGCGCCCTGATGCGGGCTGCCGTGCATGGGCAAGTGAACGTGCTGTTCCCCATGCTGACGCACCCGCGCGAAATTACGCAGACGCTGGCCCAGGTGCGCCTGGCGCGCTCCGAGCTGGACGCACGCGGCGTGCTGCATGGCCCCACCCGTCTGGGCGCCATGATCGAGGTGCCGGCCGCCGCACTCATGGTGCGGCACTTTCTGCGGTATTTCGATTTTCTCTCGATTGGCACCAACGACCTGATCCAGTACACGCTGGCCATCGATCGGGCCGATGAATCGGTCGCGCATCTCTATGACCCCATGCACCCTGCCGTGCTGCGCCTGGTGGCCGAGGTGATTGCGGAATGCCGCCTGCAGGGCAAAAGCGTTTCGGTGTGCGGCGAAACGGCGGGCGACGTGACCATGACACGGCTGCTGCTGGGGCTGGGCTTGCGGGGCTTTTCTATGCACCCGGCGCAAATCCTGACCATTAAGCAGGAAGTGCTGCGTGCCGACACCCGCAAACTAGCGCCTTGGGCGCAGCAGATGATTGAAGGCGATGACGCTACGCCGCAACAGGCAGCGTAGTTTTGATGCTATGAAAAATGTAGCTAGTGGCGCTTTTTGGGTGTGCGTTTAGGCCGTATTTATTCTAATTTTTGGCCGTGCCATGGCCACCACGCTCCAGTGCACATCGGCCCTTGCCTGGGCGTCATCACGGCGGCCGTTGTGCACCACGGTCAGCCCGTGCTGGGCACCCAACGCTACGGTTTCTTGTGCGGACACATCGAACATGCGCCGCTCTGCAGGGACGGGGCCGTGGCGCAGCGAAATCACGACCAATCCCCCGGGGCTCAGCAGCGTAGCCACGGTTTGCATGGCCCGGGCCCGCTCGGCCCCGTCCAGGTGCATCCACACCGCCGTTAGTAGCACCAGGTCAAAACACGGTGCGCTTGTATGCAGCAGCGCCAGATCCGGCAGGTGGTCGTCTACCCAGGCGATGGGCATGTCGGCATGGATGCGCTGGGCTTCCTGCCGCAACGCCGCCGTGGGCTCGACGGCTGTCACTCGGTGCCCGATGCGCGCCAGCGCCGCCGCGTCGCGGCCTGAGCCCGCGCCGATGTCGAGCACTGCACAGGGCGGTGGCGGGAACAGGTGCAGTACCTCGCGGTGCAGATCGTCGAAGGCAATGCTCTCGTATTGCGCCGCCAAGGCCTGTGCCTGGGGGCCGTAGCCGAGGGCGCCAGGAATGGTCGGCGCAGGGTTCATGTTCACAGAGGGTTAGTGCAAAAATGATAGCTATAGACGCTTGATGGTTATGCGCTAGATGGCATATTTCTCAAAATTAACGCGCCCGCATGCCGATCACCGCAGCGCTGATGATCATGGCCGTGGCCAGCGCAATGCTGGCGCTGAATGGGCGCCCGCTCACCACGATGAGCAGGGCGGTTGACGCCAGTGGCGTGAGGTAGCTTAGGATGCCGATGTGCCGCGCATCACCCAGCTTGAGTGCCTTGTCCCACAGATAGAAAGAAGCCCCCAACGGGCCCAGCCCCAGCACGGCCAGCAAGGCCCAGTCGCGCGCCTGCAGTGACACCGTGGGCTCCAGCAACACATGGCACAGCAGCGAGAGCACGCCCGAGACCAGTCCGAACAGGCCAATGGCCGTGGTGGGGAAGGCCGCCACGCGTTTGGTCAGTAGCGAATAGGTGGCCCAGATAAACGCTGACGCCAGCGCCGGCAAGTAGCCCCAGGCCAGCGTGCCGCTCAGTTCGCGCCCACCGGCGATCGCCATGGCGGCGCCGCCAAAACCCAGCAGTGCGGCCAGCATATGCGGTGGGCGCAGTGCCACACCGGGCAGCACCACGGGTGCCAACACCACGATGAACAGCGGCCACAGGTAGTTGACCAGATTGGCTTCGACGGGCGGCGCATGGCGCAGCGCGATGAACAGCAGAAAGTGGTACGCAAACAGGCCATAAACCCCCAGGGCCAGCGTGCGCGGCGGGATGCGCCACAGCGAGGGATTGCGCAGCACCAGTGGCCAGGCAGGGGTGCTGCCGATCACTAGTGCGATGCCGGTGAGCAGAAAGGGCGGAATATGGGTGAGTGAAAGCCCCAGCGAGGCGAGGGAGGCCCACAGGACAATGGCGCCCAGGGCGTACAGGTTGGCTTGCATGGTGAAAGGCTAAACGCAAACTTCGTCGTCGGGCGCGGGTGGATCGTCGCGCAACGATGGCGAACGCGTCTGGGCCGACCGCTCGCGGCGCAGCGCGGCCGTGAGTGCCGAGGGCGAGCGGTAGCCCGTGCGCCGCGCCACCTCGGCCACGGGCAGGCCGCGCTCGCGCAGCCATTGCGCCTGGGCCAGCCGCAGGCCGCGCAGCCACTCCATGGCGGAAAGCCCCTGTTCCTGGCGGCAGCGCGTAGCAAATTGCACCGGGCTCAAGTGCACGCGGCAGGCAAGGTCGGCGACCGTGAGAGGCTGGTGCAGCGCCTGCAGGGCCCAGCGTTGCAGAGCAACCCAGTCGATGGGACGGGCGCGTGCCGGAGGCCGTGTGTTGCAGTGGCTTGCGGGTGACCTGCCATGCAGCCAGGCCTCTCGCAGCAGGGCGGCTCCGTGCGCCATGGCCAGGGGTTGGCCCTGGTGCACTGCCTGCGCGAGGAATTGTGCGAGTGGCCAGATTTGCGCGCCCTGGATGGCCTGGGACGGGCAATCAGCCCAGTGGCTGTCACCGGTGTCGAGTACCAGGCACTGGCTGCCCCGGAGGGACTCGAAATCGTGCCGTGCGCCTGGAGCGATCACACAGCCGTCGCCAGGAGCCACGCGCAGTCCACGCCCCTCCACCTCGAGGTCCAGGGCTCCGCGCAATCCGACCAGCACCTGGAAATAGGGATGGTGGTGGCTTCCGGGTGCGGGCCCATAGTCCCGCAACGACAGGCCGCAGGCGTCAGGGTGGAGGGTGTTCATGTGGAGTGCTCCGGTGCCAGGCCGGGAGAGACAGAGGTGAGGACCGGGCTTGCCGCGGAGGCCTGGGCGGCGCGCGCTGCGCGTTGGTGCATCCACTGGGTGGGCGAGCAGCCGGTGCGCCGCGAGAATGCGCGTGTGAATGCGCTGGCGCTGGCATATCCGACCTCGCTGGCCACCCGTTTGAGCGGCATGCCTTGGGCGAGCTGGGTGCGCGCCAGTCCCATGCGCCAGCCTGTCAGGTAGTCACCTGGGGGTTCGCCCATGACGCGGGCGAAATGTTCGGCAAAGCGGGCGCGCGACATGTGGGCCAAGCTGGCCATGCGCGGCAGGGTCCAGGGCTGGTCCGGCGCGGCGTGCACGGCGGCCAGCACCCGCACCAGACGGGGGTCGGACAGTCCGCACAGCAGGCCACTATCGACCAGTCGTTGCTCAATGGCGAACCGCAGCAACTGGATCACAAGCGCTTCGGCCACGCGGTCGAGCACTGCGCCGTGGCCGCAACGCGCAGCGGCACTCTCCGCACACATCAGGTCCAGCGCCGGGGCCAACTGGGGCAGTTGCGCCAGGGGATGCAGCAGAACGGCGGGCAGGGCACGCAGCAGGGGGTTGTCGTCGCATGAGCCAAGGTCTACCGCCACGCTGATCAACTCAACCGGCCCAGGACCTTGCGGTTCCAGCCAGTGCGGCTGTGCCCGCGGGAAGTACAACAGGCACGGTTCCTTCAGCGGCTGCAATGTTCCGTGCTCTCCGTGGCGCAGCACCAAGGTGCCCTGGCGCAGCAGGTGCAGGTCACCGCCCTGACCCTGGTGGCCATAGGACGCCAGCGCCAGCAGCGGACCGGTGTGCGTCGTCTGCGCACGCAGTACGAACCGCTGCAGCAGGCCTGACAAACGGTCAATCTTGGGATGATCGGTCAACATTTATGGATTATCGGATACCTTTTGTCCCGCTGCCGGCGCTACAGTGGACACCGTCTTCTGTGTTTAATATTTCTGGAGCTGTCCATGCTGATTCCCCGTCAACCCGTGCCTGCGCTGCAGGTGCAGACTTTGGCCCATGGTGCCTTCGACCTGTCGTCGGACGGGCCGGAGCGCGCCACAATGGTCGTCTTCTATCGTGGCCTGCATTGTCCGATCTGCCTGAAGTACCTACTGGAACTCGGTCGCCTGGTGCCGGAGTTCGCCCAGCGTGGCGTGAAGGTGCTGGCCTTGTCGAGTGACTCCCAGGAGCGTGCGCAGGCCATGGCCGATAAGCTCAACGCACCCGATCTGCGCATCGGCTACGACCTGCCGCTGGACATGGCACGCGCCTGGGGCCTGTATGTGAGTGCGGGCCGGGGGCTGACGTCCATTGGCATCGAGGAACCAAAATTGTTCTCCGAGCCCGGCGTGTTCATTGTCCAGGCGGCCGGGACCTTGTACTACGGAGCGGTGCAGACCATGCCGTTTGCCCGGCCGCATTTTGACGAACTGCTGGGGGCGATGGACTTTGCCATCGCCAAGGACTATCCGGCGCGTGGGGAGTACACGGGCGCCGTCTGAAATGCCGGTGCAGGCGGGGGCGGGTGCTTACACCCCGGCCGACTTGGCCTGCTGGTCGGCGTGGTAGCTGCTTCGCACCATGGCCCCCACTGCGGCGTGGCTGAAGCCCATCTTGTAGGCTTCTTCTTCGAACACCTTGAAGGTGTCGGGGTGCACGTAGCGGCGCACCGGCAGATGGCTGTTGCTGGGCGCGAGGTATTGGCCGATGGTCAGCATGGAGACGCCGTGAGCGCGCATGTCGCGCATCACCTGCAGAATTTCTTCGTCTGTCTCACCCAGGCCCACCATGATGCCGCTCTTGGTGGGAATGTCGGGGTGCAGTTCCTTGAACTTTTTGAGCAGGTTGAGCGAGAACTGGTAGTCGGAACCGGGACGCGCCTCTTTGTACAGGCGTGGCGCGGTCTCCAGGTTGTGGTTCATCACATCGGGCGGCGCGGCCTTGAGGATCTCCAGCGCACGGTCGTCGCGGCCCCGGAAATCGGGTGTGAGAATCTCAATTTGCGTGCTGGGCGAAAGCGCGCGGATCTGGCGAATGCACTCAACGAAATGCCCCGCGCCACCGTCACGCAGATCGTCGCGGTCCACGCTGGTGATAACCACGTACTTCAGGCGCAGCTTGGCGATGGTGCGCGCCAGGTTCAGGGGTTCCTCCTGGTCCAGCGGGTCGGGTCGGCCATGGCCGACATCGCAAAACGGACAGCGCCGCGTGCACTTGTCGCCCATGATCATGAAGGTGGCCGTGCCGTGGCCAAAGCATTCACCGATGTTGGGGCAGGAGGCTTCTTCGCATACCGTGTTGAGCTTGCTCTCGCGCAGGATCTGTTTGATCTCGTAGAAGCGTGTCGTGGGCGAACCTGCCTTGACGCGGATCCACTCGGGCTTTTTCAGTACGGGCCCTTGCTCGACCTTAATGGGAATGCGCGAGAGTTTGGCGGCGGCTTTCTGCTTGGCCAACGGGTTGTAGTCAGCGGTGGATTGCGCTTCGCGTACGACGTCAGAGGTGCTCATGGCTGGTGGCGGGTCAGGGCGCGAGCCGGATGCCGAGCTGTTTGCCCAGCACGTCCGCGGCCTCCTCCCAAGTGGTGTGGACCCCGATTGTAGAAAGATCAACGGTACGCAAACCTGCATAACCACAAGGGTTGATGCGGGAGAAGGGTTCCAGGTCCATGGCCACGTTCAGAGCGACGCCGTGGTAAGTGCAGTGACGGCTGACTTTCAAGCCCAGCGCAGCGATCTTTCCGAGCCCAGAGAAGTCGGGCGTGCCGCTTGCGCCCTTGTGGGGGCGCTGCGCAATCAGGGCGTGGCTGCGCGGGTCGTCCAGTCGTACATAAATACCGGGCGCCGAGGCCACGCGGTGGCCGGTGATACCGAAGCGCGCCAGAGTGCGAATCACCGCTTCTTCGATGCGGTACACATACTCTTTGACGAAGTAGCCCGCACGCTGCAGATCGATCAAAGGGTAGGCCACCACCTGGCCCGGGCCGTGGAAGGTGACTTGCCCGCCCCGGTTGGTGGGCACCACCGGAATATCACCGGGGAGCAGCAGGTGGCTGCTCTGGCCATTGAGGCCCAGCGTAAACACTGGCGGGTGCTCGCACAGCCAGATCTCATCGGGGGTATTCGGAGTGCGCTGGGCCGTAAAGGCCCGCATCTCGTCGTATGTGTGCAGGTAGGGCGTGCAGCCCAGGGCGCGCAATTGCATGCCTGCGCCTTCAGAGAACGATTTTGACCAGTGGGTGGCCTGAGAGCGCGCGGTACAGGTCATCCAGCTGTTCGCGGCTTGTGGCCGTGACGGTGAGCGTCACCCCCAGGTAATTGCCGGCACGGCTTTCACGCAATTCCAGGAGGGTTTCGTCGAACTGGGGGTCGAACTCACGCGCGATTGCCACCATGGTTGCCACAAAGCCATCCACCTTGGCGCCCATCACCTTGATGGGAAACAAAGAGGGAAATTCGATCAGAGAATCCTTGCGGAGATCGGCCTCCAGAGGGGCTGGAGCGTCAGAGTGTGTGGCCATGAAATGCTCTTAAATATGTAGCTTGTAGCGCTTGTGTATTGTGCCTTAGAAGCCAATTCATCCAAAATTTCAGACCCAGGCACTGGTGGGTGAAAAACGCCAGAAGCGGATCAGGACGATGGCTTGGATAGACTGCATTCGGCGGGCTGAGGGCCGTTGGCGTCGCACAACGGCAGGCAGGGCAGAACACCCTGTTCTGCCGCTGAATGCAAAAGCATTGTCGACCTGCGCGGGTTTTTACTTATAATCAGGGGCTTTGTGAAAAGTATCAGCCAGTAACGCGGAGCTCGAACGATGACAAAAATCGCTCCCGAGACGGAAGCTGAGGCCGAAGATTCCGACTTCAAGCCCCTGACGGCCCAAGAGGCTCAAGAGTGGCGCAAGCGCCATCCGGCGGTGTCGGTGTGGCGCCTGGTAAGAATGCAGGCGGTGGCGGGGGTGCTTGTGGCCTTAGTGGCTTGGGCGATCTCCGGTGAGGCGCTGGTGGCTTGGTCTGCAGGCTACGGAGCCCTGGCGGTGGTGCTACCTGCAGCGTTGTTTGCGCGCGGCATGGCTCGCCAGAAGCGGGCTGCAACGGCAGGCGCCGCCATGGTGGGTTTCTTTGGCTGGGAGATGGTCAAGATCGCACTGACGGTCGCCATGTTGGCGGCTGCGCCCAAGCTGGTGTCACAACTGAGCTGGCTGGCGTTGCTGGTAGGCATGGTGGTAACGATGAAAACGTACTGGATCGCACTCATGGTGTGGCCCAGTGTCCGAAAAACCGATTGATTGAGAGAAGAGTAGTCCGATGGCCGCAGAAGCGCACGCACCGACTGCAAGTGAATACATCGTTCACCACTTGCAGCATCTTCAGAACATCAACCAGACCAAGATCGTCGATTTTTCGGTGATCAACTATGACTCCATCATTGTGGGTTTGGTTCTGGGTTTCCTGACACTTTTCGTTCTCTGGCGGGCTGCCCGCACGGCAACGTCCGGTGTTCCGGGGCGCTTCCAGGCGGCCGTGGAAATCCTGGTCGAAATGGTGGACAACCAGGCCAAAGCCAACATCCCCAACGCTGAGAGCCGTAAATTCATTGCGCCGCTGGGTCTAACGGTGTTCGTCTGGATTTTCATGATGAATTTCATGGATATGCTGCCCGTGGATTTGTTGCCCACGATCTGGGCGCAAATCTATGGTGCTGCGGGACATGATCCGCACCACGCCTACCTGCGTGTTGTGCCTACCGCTGATCTGTCTACCACCCTGGGACTGGCTTTTGCCGTGCTGATGCTGCGGTTTTGGTACAGCATCAAGGTCAAGGGCGCTGGCGGCTGGGCGCATGAGTTGGTGTCCGCACCTTTTGGCACCAGCAAGAACCCCGTCTTCGCCCTGATCCTGGGCGTGGTGAACCTGCTGATGCAAATCATTGAATATGTGGCCAACACCGTTTCGCATGGCATGCGGTTGTTCGGCAACATGTACGCTGGCGAGCTGGTCTTCATGCTGATCGCCCTGATGGGCGGGGCTGCTGCGCTGTCGTTGTCGGGGGTACTGCTGCCGTTGGGCCACGTGATTGCGGGGACCATCTGGACGCTGTTCCACATTTTGGTGATCACGCTGCAAGCGTTCATTTTCATGATGCTTGCGTTGATCTACCTCGGTCAGGCGCACAACGCGCACTAAGTTTTCTCTTTGTTTTTTCTTTCGTTAACCTTTCTTTCTTAATTCAGGAGTCATCATGGAAAACATTCTCGGTCTCGTCGCTCTGGCTTGCGGTCTGATTGTGGGTCTTGGCGCTGTCGGCGCTTCTATCGGTATCGCGCTGATGGGTGGCAAGTTCCTCGAATCGTCGGCTCGTCAGCCTGAACTGATCAACGAACTGCAAACCAAGATGTTCATCTTGGCCGGTCTGATCGACGCTGCTTTCCTGATTGGTGTTGCTATCGCTCTGCTGTTCGCATTCGCTAACCCCTTCGCTTCGACCTTGCTGGCCAACCTGCCCAAGTAATTCCCGTTCGACGCCACTTTAGAAAGGTGTTGCCGTGAGTATCAACGCGACCCTGTTCGTTCAGGCTATCGTTTTCCTGATCTTGGTGTGGTTCACGATGAAATTCGTGTGGCCCCCGATCGCGAAGGCGTTGGATGAACGAGCCCAGAAAATCGCCGATGGCCTCGCTGCCGCCGACCGTGCCAAATCCGAACTCAGCGCCGCTAACCAGCGCGTCGAGAAGGAATTGTCGCAAGCGCGCAACGAGACGACGTCCCGGCTGGCTGATGCCGACCGCCGTGCACAGGCCATCATCGAAGAAGCCAAAGGTAAGGCAACCGAGGAAGGTAACAAGATTGTTGCCGCCGCACGTGCCGAAGCCGAACAACAGGCTGTGCAAGCCCGCGAAGCATTGCGTGAGCAAGTGGCTGCGCTGGCCGTCAAGGGCGCCGAGCAGATTCTCCGCAAGGAAGTCAATGCTGGCGTCCATGCCGATCTGCTCAACCGCCTGAAAACCGAGCTGTAAGGGGACGACATGGCCGAACTCGCCACTATCGCCCGTCCTTACGCGGACGCTCTGTTCAAAGCCTGTACCGCAAGCGCGGGTACCGACTTAGGCAGCACCGCTGTCTGGTTGGACGAAATGGCGGCCATTGCCGCCCACCCGCAGATCCGCCTGCTGGCCGACAGCCCCAAGGTGACGGACGAGCAGGTGTTCGATGTCATCGCGGGCGTCGTACGCGCTGCACTGCCGGATGCTGCCAAGAACTTCCTGCGCACGGTCATCGATAACGGTCGTCTGAGTGCGCTGCCCGAAGTGGCTGCGCAGTTTCGCGACCTCGTGAACCGTCGCAATGGATCTTCGGATGCCATCGTGTACAGCGCGTTCACCATGGACGCTGCGGCCTTGGCGGAAGTGTCTGTGGCGCTGGAAAAGCGCTTCGGTCGCAAGCTGAATCTCTCCGCGCGGCTCGATGAGTCGCTGATCGGGGGGATTCGCGTGGTGGTCGGCGATGAGGTGCTCGACACTTCAGTCAAAGCCCGTCTGGAACAAATGAAAGCGGCCCTCATTGCGTAAGCACTTGAGGTCTCGGCTAAACAAAGAAAGAAGGAAAGAGTCATGCAACTCAATCCCGCAGAAATTTCTGAACTGATCAAGAGCCGTATCGAGGGTCTGGCAGCCAGCAGCGACATCCGTAACCAGGGCACCGTGGTGTCCGTGTCTGACGGTATCGTGCGCGTTCATGGCCTGTCCGACGTGATGCAGGGCGAAATGCTGGAATTCCCCGCTACGGCGGATGGCGTTCCATCGTATGGCTTGGCACTGAATCTGGAGCGCGACTCCGTCGGCGCCGTGATTCTGGGCGAGTACGAGCACATCTCTGAAGGCAACACCGTCAAGTGCACGGGTCGCATTCTGGAAGTGCCTGTTGGCCCCGAACTCATCGGCCGCGTGGTCAATGCCTTGGGTCAGCCCATCGACGGCAAAGGCCCCATCAACGCCAAGATGACGGACGTGATCGAAAAGGTTGCTCCCGGCGTGATCGCACGTAAGTCTGTGGACCAGCCACTGCAAACCGGCCTGAAGTCCATCGACTCCATGGTTCCGATTGGCCGTGGTCAGCGCGAGCTGATTATTGGCGACCGCCAGACCGGTAAAACGGCTGTGGCCATCGACGCCATCATTGCCCAAAAGGGCCAGGGCGTGACCTGCATCTACGTCGCCATCGGTCAGAAGGCTTCGTCGATCAAGAACGTGGTGCGCTCGCTCGAGCAAGTCGGTGCCATGGATTACACCATTGTGGTGGCTGCTTCGGCTTCCGAATCGGCGGCCATGCAATATGTGTCGGCTTACTCCGGTTGCACCATGGGCGAATATTTCCGCGATCGCGGTGAAGACGCGCTGATCGTGTATGACGACCTGTCCAAGCAGGCCGTTGCCTACCGCCAGGTGTCCTTGCTGCTGCGTCGCCCACCAGGCCGCGAAGCCTACCCCGGCGATGTTTTTTATCTCCACAGCCGTCTGCTCGAACGCGCAGCCCGCGTGAACGAAAAATACGTCGAAGACTTCACCAAGGGTGAAGTCAAGGGCAAGACCGGTTCGTTGACTGCTCTGCCGATCATCGAAACGCAAGCCGGCGACGTGTCTGCTTTCGTCCCAACCAACGTGATCTCGATCACCGACGGTCAGATCTTCCTGGAAACCAGCCTGTTCAACGCCGGTATTTCGGTGTCGCGCGTGGGTTCTGCCGCCCAGACCAAGATCATCAAAGGCCAGTCTGGCGGTATCCGTACCGACCTGGCCCAGTACCGTGAGTTGGCTGCGTTTGCGCAGTTCGCCTCCGATCTGGACGAAGCGACCCGCAAGCAACTCGACCGCGGTGCCCGCGTGACCGAACTGCTCAAGCAGGCCCAGTACAGCCCGCTTTCCATCTCGCTGATGGGTGCAACGCTGTTTGCCGTCAACAAGGGTTTCCTGGACGACCTCGAAGTGAAGAAAGTTCTGGCTTTCGAGCACGGTCTGCACCAGTTCCTCAAGACCAGCCATGGTGCACTGCTCGACAAAATCGAACAGACCAAGGCCCTGGACAAGGATGCCGAAGCCGAGTTGACCAACGCCATCACCGCCTTCAAGAAGTCCTTCGCCTGACAACTTGAACGACCGGATCTGACGACACAAGGAATCAACTATGGCAACAGGCAAGGAAATACGCGGCCAGATCAAGAGCTTCGAAAATACGAAGAAGATCACGAAGGCCATGGAAATGGTTTCCGTGTCCAAGATGCGTAAGGCCCAGGAACGCATGCGTGCGGCCCGGCCCTACAGCGACAAGATCCGCAATATTGCAGCCCATCTCGGACAGGCCAACCCAGAGTACGTGCACGCGTTCATGAAATTGAACGACTCCAAGACGGCGGGCCTCATCGTGGTCACGACGGACAAGGGGTTGTGTGGCGGATTGAACACCAACGTGTTGCGCAGCGTGACCGCCAAGCTGCGCGAACTGCAGGATCAGGGCGTGGCGACGGAGGCGGTGGCCATTGGCAACAAGGGCCTGGGTTTCCTGAACCGTGTCGGTGCCAAGGTGGTGTCCCAGGTCACGCAACTGGGCGATCGCCCCCACCTCGACAAGCTCATTGGGCCCGTCAAGGTGCTGCTGGACGCTTACGCCGAAGGCCGGATTAACGCGGTGTATCTGTCGTACACCAAGTTCATCAATACGGTGAAGCAGGAGCCCGTGGTCGAGCAATTGCTGCCCCTCAAGTCAGAGGCCATCAAGGCCGATGCTGGGCAGCACAGCTGGGACTACATCTATGAGCCCGACGCACAAAGCGTGATCGATGAGCTGCTGGTACGTTACGTCGAGTCTCTGATCTACCAGGCCGTGGCCGAAAACATGGCGTCAGAACACTCCGCGCGGATGGTGGCCATGAAGGCCGCCACCGACAACGCCGGCAATGTCATTGGTGAGCTCAAGCTGGTCTACAACAAGACCCGCCAGGCAGCGATCACCAAGGAACTGTCGGAGATCGTGTCCGGGGCTGCGGCCATCAGCGGCTGATCACCCGTCGCCACTGCAAGAATCAAACTAATTGGAGCAAAAAATGGCTCAAGCCCAAGGAAAAATTGTTCAATGTATCGGCGCCGTGGTGGACGTGGAGTTTCCACGCGACCAGATGCCGAAGATCTATGACGCATTGAAGCTCGACGGCTCGGCGCTGACACTGGAAGTCCAGCAGCAGTTGGGTGATGGCGTGGTGCGTACCATTGCGCTGGGCACGTCCGACGGCCTGCGCCGCGGCAT
>JAUYGP010000517.1 GCA_030690515.1 Giesbergeria sp. | reverse complement strand
GCCATGCTGCGTTGCAAATCCTCGCGATAGCAACGGCTATCGCTGCGGTTTGCGCCTTGCCTGACGACGATTTCGACATTTTTTTCTTCAACCAACTTCCAACTCAGGACACTAGCGACGATGCATCCAATTCAATGTAAGTGCGGAGCCATCCGAGGCCAACTCGAAGGCACAGGAACCCACAATCGAGCCCTCTGCTACTGCACAGATTGCCGTGCATTCGCGCGCTTTCTTGGCAAAGCTCCTGATATGCTGGACAAGCAAGGCGGAACCGAGATCTTCCAAGTTGCGCAATCGCGTCTTCGCTTCCTCCAAGGTGAAGATCGTCTGGCGGCAATCCGCCTGAGCGACAAAGGCATGGTCCGCTGGTATGCGTCATGTTGCGGAACGCCTATTGGTAACACCATGGCCAACCCCAAAATATCGTTCATTGGTCTGATTCACACCTGCCTCGATCAGGCCCAGATGAATGAACATTTCGGAACCAGCGTTGCTGTTTTGAACGTGGACACGGCGCTAGGCAATCCGAAGCCGAAGCAGCGTGGCCTTCTGGGCGTTGTCGCCCGCTTCATGTGGATCATTGTCACAAGTCGCATCAGCGGGGGATATAGAAGGTCACCCCTGTTCACTGCGTCAGGCTTGCCTCGGGTAGTCCCAAAGATACTTCCAGCTGAGGAGTTGACGCGCTTGAAAAGTACCGAATAACCCGCCGCTCCAGAGGGCTGCTCCTGGCCGAGAGCCGCCCCACATACAACGCCATTTCGCGCCAGATCTGCCTCTCCCACACCGCCCACATCCACAGCAAAATCGCCCTGCAGCGCCCATTTCATAAGCGCCAATAGCTATTGATTCAATAGCTACTAACGCATTCCATTGCCCCAAGCTGGCGGCAATGCCAGGGCAGTCCATCACGCTGCCGTTTGCTCCGACACCCCCGCCGCCTCAAAGCTCGCCATCTCGCGCAGGATGGCACAGGCCGACTGCAGCAGCGGCCAGGCCAGCGCTGCGCCCGAGCCTTCGCCCAGGCGCAGGTCGAGTTGAAGTAGCGGTTCGGCCTGCATCTGCTCCAGCATCAGGCCATGCGCCCGCTCGCCCGAGCGGTGCGCGAACACGCAGCGCTGCAGCACAGTGGGTTGCAGGCGGCTGGCCACCAGCACGGCGGCGCTGGTGATGAAGCCATCGACCACGATCACGCGGCGCTCATGCGCGGCCTGCAGCACGGCGCCGACCATGGTGGCGACCTCGTAGCCGCCCAGCGCTGCCAGGGCATCGAGCGGTGTGGTGGCGGCGGCGTTGGCGTCCAGCGCCTGTTGCAGCACGGTGCGTTTGCGCGCGATGCCTGCGGCGTCCAGCCCGGTGCCCGCGCCGGTGCATTCGGCAATGGGCAGGCCGCACAGGCGCGCCAGCAACAGCGAGGCCACCGAGGTGTTGCCGATGCCCATTTCGCCCAGCAGCAGGACGTTGCCCGGCAGTTCGCGCACCAGTTCGATACCGTTGGCCAGGGCCTGGGCGCATTGCGCGGCGCTCATGGCCGGGCCGGTGCTGGCGTCCTGCGTGCCGGGGGCCACCTTGCGCAGCAGCAGGCGCGGCTGGCCGGGGGCGGCGTCGCGCGGGGCGATGTCGCGCGCCACGCCGCAGTCCACCACGGTGAGTGCCAGGCCGTGCTGGCGTGCCAGCACGCTCACGGCGGCGCCACCGGCGAGGAAGTTCTCGACCATCTGCCAGGTGACGTCGCTGGGGAAGGCCGACACGCCGCGTGCGGCCAGGCCGTGGTCGCCTGCAAAGACAAGCATTTGCGGCTGGTCGAGCACCGGGGTTTGCGTGCCCAGAATTTGCCCCAGCGTGAGCGCCAGGTTTTCAAGGCGGCCCAGCGAGCCCAGCGGCTTGGTCTTGTGGTCCAGCTTGTGGTGCAGGGCCTGGGTGAGGGGTGCGTTGGTGATGTCGGCAATCAGGGGGAGGTGGATGGTCATGGCGTGGTTCAACTTTCAATGAGGGTGTGGCACGGCCCGTGTGCACCGGGGCCTGCGCCTTGGATGGGGTGGTGCGCAGCGGGCCGGCCCGGCACGCTGCGGCGGGGTCAGGCGAGGGTCAGGCGGTGGCTTCGCGCCCGCGCTGGGCGGCGGCCTGATCG
>JAUYGP010000515.1 GCA_030690515.1 Giesbergeria sp. | reverse complement strand
GGACTGGTGTGCGTGCGCAGCAGATGGGGCGCCTCGGGCGATCCACCCTCGACGTAAAACGTGTCGTGCATGGAACGCGCCGGATGGTCCTCAGGCGTATTCAGTGCGGTGAAGTTGAACCAGTCGGTCTCGATCTCGGGGCCCTCGGCCACGTCGAAACCCATCGAACCGAAGATACCCTCGATACGTTCGAGCGTCAGGGACACGGGGTGCAAACCACCCTGGCCCCGCTGGCGGCCCGGCAAGCTCACGTCCAGCGCCTCGGCCTTGAGCTGCGCCTGCAGTTCAGCCTCCTGGAGCGCCTGGCGGCGCGCTGTGAGCGCGGCCTCAATGGCCTGCTTGGTCACGTTGATGGCGGCGCCACGGGATTTCTTCTCTTCCACGGAAAGCTGCGCCATGCCTTTCATGAGTTCGGTCACACGACCGGACTTGCCCAGAAACTGGGCCTTGGCATTTTCCAGATCAGCGGGTGTGGCGCTTTGTGCAAACAACTGCTGCGCGCTTTCGACCAGAGAGTCCAACTCGTTCATATGTGTTCTTCAAAAGAAACAAGGGCTAGTGCCTTTTCAAGCCCTAGCCCTTGTTGTTTAAGCGCTTACAGCTATCAAAACGATAGTTGCAAACCGTGAACTCAGGCAGCCAGCTTGGCCTTGACCTGTTCCACGATGCTGCCGAACGCAGCCTTGTCGTGCACCGCGAGGTCGGCCAGCATCTTGCGGTCGATCTCGATGGATGCCTTCTTCAGGCCGTTGGCGAACTGGCTGTAGGTCAGACCCAGTTCACGGGCACCGGCATTGATACGGGCAATCCAGAGGCGGCGGAACACGCGCTTCTTGGTACGGCGGTCACGGTAGGCATATTGCCCAGCCTTCATGACCGCCTGTTTGGCGATCCGGAAAACATTACCGCGACGACCGCGAAAACCCTTAGCGAGGGCCAGAACCTTTTTGTGACGGGCATGGGCCGTTACACCACGTTTAACGCGAGGCATGTGAGTACTCCTTGTTCGTCAGTTGATTACAGGCCAGCGGAGGGCAACATCTTCGCGATGGAACCCATATCGCCGTGATGCACGCCAACAATGCCACGCA
Source organism: Giesbergeria sp. (assembly GCA_030690515.1). Lineage (GTDB taxonomy): Bacteria > Pseudomonadota > Gammaproteobacteria > Burkholderiales > Burkholderiaceae_C > Simplicispira. The sequence goes on along the minus strand of JAUYGP010000515.1, from coordinate 3,286 downwards.
GGTGGCGCTTGTTCTTCGTGGTCTTCTTGGTCAGGATGTGACGTTTGAAGGCTTGACCGCGCTTGACGGTGCCACCTGGACGAACGCGGAAGCGCTTTTTGGCGCTACTCTTGGTCTTCATTTTGGGCATTTGAATGCTCCTATTTTTTGTGCTCGTGAGGCGTTTGCAAAGCGGTTTGCAAACTTGTTGGCCCCGAGCCACTTTTACCGGCAGGCTTTACAGCCCACCGCAGAAAGGCGCTAGCGCCTTCCCTATGCCTGGTTTCATCGTCTCCAATGAAACCAGCCCATTCTGTGATTGCTACTCTGGCAAAGATTCAACCCGCAGCATCCGCACTTGCGGCACCATCGGCAGCAGGCTTAGCTGCAGTCACTTTTTTGCGTGCTGGCGCAATCATCATGATCATCTGGCGACCTTCAAGGCGGGGAAATTGCTCCACCAGAATGGTATCGGCCAGATCGTCACGCAGACGGTTCAGCAGGGCCAAACCCAAATCCTGGTGCGTGATCTCGCGACCGCGAAAACGCAAGGTGATCTTGCACTTGTCGCCTTCCGCGAGAAAACGACGGATATTGCGCAACTTGATGTTGTAGTCACCATCGTCGGTGCCAGGCCTGAACTTGACTTCCTTGATTTCAATGACCGTCTGCTTGGCCTTGGCTTCCGCCGCACGCTTTTGCTCAATATATTTGAACTTGCCGTAGTCCATCAGACGACAGACAGGCGGGTTGGCCGTGGCGGCGATTTCAACCAGATCCACATCCAGTTCACCCGCCATGCGCAGCGCCTCCATGAGGCTAACCACACCGAGAGGCTCATTTTCCGGCCCGGAAAGTCGGACTTCCGGGGCCATGATTTCACGGTTCAGACGGTGCTTGCGCTCTTCACGGTGGCGACGATCACGAAATTCAGTAGCTATGGCTTTCACCCTTAAATCAAAACGCTACGAAAAGCGTAGCTGCTAGCACGCATCCAGCTTGCGCTGGAGCGCATTTCAACCAAAAATTAGGTCTTGGATGCAATGGCCTGGGTGATGAGCTCAATGAACGCATCTACCGGCATCACGCCGAGGTCTTTGTTGCCACGAGCGCGCACTGCGACGGCACCAGATGCCCGCTCCTTGTCGCCAGCGACGAGGATAAAGGGCAGCTTTTGCATGGAATGCTCCCTTATTTTATACGTAATCTTTTCGTTACGTAGATCCAGTGCCACACGCAAGGGGTGCTGGGGCAATGCTTTTTCCAATTTTTGGGCAATTTCGCGACAGTATTCGCTCTGTGCATCGGTGATATTGAGCACCGCCACCTGCACTGGCGCCAGCCAGGTCGGCAAGGCACCTGCGTGCTGCTCGATCAAAATGCCGATGAAACGCTCCAGACTGCCGACGATGGCACGGTGCAGCATGATGGGCCGATGGCGCGCGCCATCTTCACCCACATATTCTGCGCCCAGGCGCTCAGGCATGTTGGGGTCTACCTGGATGGTGCCGCACTGCCAGGGGCGTCCCAGCGCATCCTTGAGCGTGTACTCGATCTTGGGGCCATAGAAAGCACCTTCGCCGGGCAGATACTCGAATGCGCACCCAGAAGCGTGCAAACCATCGGCCAGTGCTTTCTCGGCACGGTCCCAGCTTTCTTCCGAACCAATGCGCTGCTCAGGCCGCGTGGACAGTTTGTAGAGGATGTCCGTGAAGCCGAAATCCTTGTACACCTTCTGCAGCAAGGTGGTGAAAGCCACCACTTCTGATTGGATCTGCTCCTCAGTACAGAAGATGTGGCCATCGTCCTGCGTGAAGGCGCGCACGCGCATGATGCCGTGCAGCCCCCCCGTGGGTTCGTTACGGTGGCACTGGCCAAACTCGCCAAACCGCAGCGGCAAATCGCGGTAACTCTTGATGCCCTGGTTGAAGATGATGATGTGGCCCGGGCAGTTCATCGGCTTGAGCGCGTAATCGCGCTTTTCGCTTTCCGTGGTGAACATGTTCTCGCGGTACTTGTCCCAGTGCCCCGTCTTCTCCCACAAGCCCTTGTCCAGAATCTGCGGCCCCTTGACTTCCTGGTAGCCGTTGTCGCGGTACACACGACGCATGTACTGCTCCACCTCCTGCCACAGCGTCCAGCCCTTAGGGTGCCAGAACACCGTGCCGGGCGAATGCTCGTCGATGTGGAACAGATCCAGCTCACGGCCCAGCTTGCGGTGGTCACGCTTCTCGGCCTCTTCCAGCATGGTCAGGTACTGCTGCAGTTCGTCCTTGGTCGCCCAGGCGGTACCGTAGATGCGCTGCAGCATTTCGTTGCGGTGGTCGCCACGCCAGTAGGCCCCAGCGACCTTCATCAGCTTGAAGAACTTGAGCTTGCCCGTACTGGGCACGTGAGGACCACGACACAGGTCTTCAAAAGCGCCCTCGCGGTACAGACTCACATCCTCATTGCTGGGAATGCTGGCGATGATTTCTGCCTTGTAATGCTCGCCCAGGCCCTTGAAATACTGCACAGCCTCGTCGCGCGGCAGCACGCGGCGCACCACAGGCTCATCCTTGGCCGCCAGTTCGGCCATACGCTTTTCGATCGCAGCCAGATCTTCGGGGGTGAAGGGGCGCTTGTAGGCAAAGTCGTAGAAGAAACCGTGCTCGATCACGGGGCCAATCGTGACCTGCGCCTCAGGGAACAGTTCCTTGACCGCATAGGCCAGCAGGTGGGCCGTGGAATGTCGGATGACTTCCAGACCATCGGTATCCTTGGCGGTAACAATGGAGAGCGGGCTGTCTTGCGCAATCAGGTAGCTCGTATCGACCACCTTGTCGCCGATTTTGCCGGCCAGGGCCGCCTTGGCCAGTCCGGCACCGATCGAAGCGGCCACCTCGGCCACCGTGACCGGGCCGGGGTATTCGCGTTGTGAGCCATCGGGAAGCGTGATGTGAATCATGGAAAACCTTGTCGAATCTTGGGTGTGGGCCGTGCTGCGCCTGCGGTGCCTAAAAGCAAAAAGCGCGGAACATGTCCGCGCTTTTCAGGGAGAGGGTTGAATCCTGGGCAGGCGCGAACAGCCAGCCTTAGCGGCTGGTAAACATCTCCGATGTAGTTCGCGGTGTCATAACCAGAATGCCTTTCTCGCCCTTGTGCATTGATTGATTCAGTATTTTAGCCCGTTCCAGTAAAAAAGCCCGAAGCGGCTGCTTCGGGCTTTTGCGCCAGGGCGTTGGAGATCAGTGGAACTGCGCTTCTTCGGTAGAACAGGTCAGAGCCTTCACGCTGGACGTACCGCCCGGGATCACGGTGGTCACGT
>JAUYGP010000419.1 GCA_030690515.1 Giesbergeria sp. | reverse complement strand
GTGCTTGTTCACGAAAGAGATGTGGTCCACGATGACCCGGCGTGCGCCTTGCAACGCGAGGCGGAAGAACATGTGGTTGGCGACGAAGTGCGAGATGCAGTCGCTCTGGTTAGAGGTGCCCGTGATCTTGGTCCATGGCACGCCGCGACGCTTGGCCACCGCCAGCTCGAAGGCCAGCAGCGTAAAGGGCGAGGGATCGTTCATGGCGGTGGAGAGATCACCGATGGGCACGCCATCGAGGGCGACCCGCATGTCTTCCACGTGGTTGATCACGGTGCCGCACGTGCCCAGCAATTCCGACGGCACATCATCGGCGTCGTAGCCTCGGAACACCGAGTTGCAGGGGATGAGCGACAGCGCGGACGCGCCGAGGTCGAGCATTTCCTTGACGCGCAGGTTGTAGTCCTCGGGCACGCCCAGTCCGACGAGCTGGCGCTGCGACCAGCTGCGACCCCGGTACATGGTCGAGTAGATGCCCCGCGTGTACGGGTACTGGCCGGGATAGCCCAGTGATTCCTCGAAAGGCGCACCGTTGTGGTCCTGCGGCGTATACAGCGGCTTGATGCCGATCCCGGAGCGGTTGTAGGTGGTGGTGTTGCCCACCACACCCTTGGCGAACTCGGCTTCCCATCGTGCGTGGTCGCTCATGTCGACGCTCCTTGCATGCTGCGCCGCTTCTCGGACAGCGCGCGCACGGACACCACAACATCGTCCAGCGACGTGCCGGGATGAAACACCTGGGCGACGCCGCTTGCCAGCAGCATCGTTTCGTCTTTGGCGGGTACGATGCCGCCGACGATGACCTGCACATCGGACATGCCGGCCTCGCGCAGCGCGGACAGCAGCTTGGGGACGATAAGGTGGTCGGTGGCGAGCGACGAGATGCCGATGACGTCGGCGTCCTCTTCCATCGTCAGCTTGACGACGGTGGGTATCTCCTGCCAGGGCGGGGTGTAGATCACCTCCATGCCCGCGTCGCGTAGACAGGCGGCGATGACCCGGCTGCCCCGGTCATGCCCGTCAAAACCAATCTTTGTCACGATCACCCTAGGGGGACGTTCGGCCATCTTGCATTTCCTTCACTAGCCCCACAAACTTTCGCGCGAGAACGCGTGGGGAATCGCGTCCATCGGGGTTGAACCACAGCGTCGCCCAGTTGAGCGCGCCAATCAACATCAGACGAAGGGCACGTCGGTCCGTACCCGCGGGGAGCGGCAGTTGCGCCACGACATTGCGAAACACCTGCTCGTAGCTTTCGCGCAGTTCCCGCAGACGGTCTGCGGCCTGGGGAATGTCGTCAGGCAGCACGCGGATCAGGACCTGGGCGTAATCGCTGTCACGCAGAACCGCTTCCAGATGAGCTTTGCACAGCGTCTCCAGGCGTGTCCACGGATCCGTGTCCTTGGCCACGGCTTCGGCGGTCGCCTCCTCCAGCGCCAGCACGCCCGCCTGATAGACAGCGATCAACAACTCTTCCTTGGACGGGAAGTGGTAGTAGAGCGAGCCCGGCTTCATATCGACTTCGACAGCGATTTCTCGCATGGAGGTTGCTGCGTATCCGCGGCGTGCGAAGAGCCGAGCCGCGGCATCCAGAAGTTCTGGCAAGCGGTTGTCGGTTCTGGGAGGCCGAGCCAGTTTGGTGGTATTCATGAATAGCGAACGTTCGTTTGGTATAGTATGAGACAGGAAAAATGCGATGTCAACGATGTGGGCCAAAAGATTCCCACAACGCAGATGATATTTTGTGCACATCGGCGCAACCGGTGGATGCGCTGCTCACAGCTCAAAACACCCTATGGAGATGCAGATATGCAATTTCCCGGCCTCAACTTCCAGCTCGGCGAAGACATCGACGCGCTGCGCGACGCGGTGCGTGACTTCGCCCAGGCCGAAATCGCCCCACGCGCCGGCGAGATCGACCAGAACGACCAGTTCCCCATGGAACTGTGGCCCAAGATGGGCGAGCTCGGCGTGCTCGGCATCACCGTGGGCGAAGAGTTCGGCGGCGCCGGGATGGGCTAGCTGGCGCACATGATCGCCATGGAAGAGATCTCGCGCGCCTCGGCCAGCGTGGGCCTCTCGTACGGCGCGCACAGCAACCTGTGCGTGAACCAGATCAGGCGCAACGGTAGCGAGGCGCAGCGCGCGAAGTACCTGCCCAAGCTCATCAGCGGTGAACACGTGGGCGCGCTGGCCATGAGCGAGCCCGGCGCGGGCTCGGACGTGATCAGCATGAAGCTCAAGGCCGAGGACAAGGGCGGTTACTATCTGCTCAACGGCAGCAAGATGTGGATCACCAACGGCCCCGACGCCGACACCATGGTGGTCTACGCCAAGACCGAGCCCGAGATGGGCGCGCGCGGCGTCACCGCCTTCATCGTCGAGAAAGGCATGAAGGGCTTTTCCACCGCGCAGAAGCTCGACAAGCTCGGCATGCGCGGCAGCCACACCGGTGAGATGGTGTTCAACAACGTCGAGGTGCCCGAGTCCCACATCATGGGCGGCCTGAACAACGGCGCCAAGGTGCTCATGAGCGGGCTGGACTACGAGCGCGCCGTGCTCACCGGCGGGCCGCTGGGCATCATGCAGGCGGTCATGGACAACGTCGTGCCCTACATCCACGACCGCAAGCAGTTCGGCCAGAGCATCGGCGAGTTCCAGCTCATTCAAGGCAAGGTCGCCGACATGTACACCGTGCTGCAGGCCGGCCGTTCGTTCGCCTACACGGTGGCGAAAAACCTCGACCTGCTCGGCGCCGAGCACGTGCGCCAGGTGCGCAAGGACTGCGCGTCGGTCATCCTGTGGTGCGCGGAAGAGGCCACGAAAATGGCCGGCAACGGCATCCAGATCTTCGGCGGCAACGGCTACATCAACGAATACCCGCTGGGCCGCCTCTGGCGCGACGCCAAGCTGTACGAGATCGGCGCCGGCACCAGCGAAATCCGCCGCATGCTGATCGGCCGCGAGCTGTTTGCCGAGACCTGCTAACGTCCGTGGCTTCCCAGCGCGAGCACGACCCGCTGGTCGAGCCGCCACTTCCTGAGAACACCGAATGACTTCGCATCTGCAGAACCTGTTTGACCACAACCGCGCCTGGGCCGCCGAGATGGTGGCCGAGCGCCCGACCTTCTTCACCGAACTGCTCAAGCAGCTGAGCCCGCG
>JAUYGP010000510.1 GCA_030690515.1 Giesbergeria sp. | reverse complement strand
GCCATGGGGCACTGGTGCAGTCGTTGTTGGAGGACCTGGCACAACTCAGTGCAAATGTTGTGGCGCGGGTGGTTTTGACACTGAATCTTCCGGAGCCAGAACCCGTGTCAGGCGTTCACGGGGGGTGGCCCTTTGTTCTTGAAGTGCGTAGAAACGCTGTTCCCGCAGGGTTTGCAGTCAACCACAATCGGGCCTTAGAAAATGCTGGGGAATCGTTTGTCGGCATTCTCAATCCGGATGTGCGGCTGGAGGGAAGAGACCCCTTTGCTGATCTTGTGGCTCAAGCCTCGCTTCTCGGGGTGGGCTGTGTTTATCCCATACAAGTGGATGAGTATGGGGGTATACAAGACAGCGAACGTGCATTGCCAACGCCCGCAGCTTTGTGGCGCCGACGCATACGGGGGCAGCAGGACATCAGAGTCGATTGGGTAAATGCAGCTTGTCTGGTGCTACCGCAACCAGTGTGGCAAGCAATAGGTGGTTTCGATGAGAGGTACTTCATGTACTGCGAGGATGTTGATCTTTGTCTGCGTCTGCGGTTGGCTGGATGGGCGCTGGTGCGTGTTCCGGTGAAGGTGGTGCATGCAGGGCAGCGCAACAGTCGTCGGCAGTGGAGGCATCTGCGCTGGCATGTGGTAAGCCTGTTGCGCTTGTGGCGTTCACCTGCATACGGCAAGACGATTGAATGGTTACGTACCGGGCAGGCAGGCACAGGTACCATCAGCGGCTCATGATTTTGTTATCCGTGGTGGCATTTTTTGTGGCGGCGCTGGCTGCGGGGTTCATCGTGCGGTGGATGCGCAGCCATGCTGCTGCGTACGGCAACGGCATGCCACAGCGGTTCCATTTTGGGGATGTGCCCCGACTCGGCGGTGCGGCAGTGTTGCTGGGCATGGTAGCGAGTTGGGCCCTGGGCATGGTGCAGGCATGGCAGGGTGATCCGGCGTCGCTGGGGCTGGGGGGCTGGGTGGGCGCGTGGCTGCTGGTGCTGCTGCCCTCGGCGGCTGGGGGTATTGCTGAGGACATGACGCAGCGCCTGACGGTGCGCTACCGGCTGGCTTTCACCGCAGCTTCGGGGGTGTTGGCTGTGGCCCTGCTGGGCTTGGCGGTGCCGCGGCTGGATTTGCCCTGGCTCGATATGCTGTTGGCCAATGCGCCCTGGATCGGGTTTGCCATTGCATTGCTGGCAGTGGCGGGGCTGCCCCATGCGTTCAACATTATTGATGGCTACAACGGGCTGGCGGGCATGGTAGCGCTGATTGTGTGCCTGGCGCTGGCCCATGTGGCCTTGCAGGTGGGCGACCGGGCGCTGGCGGCGCTGCTGGTGACCACGGCGGCGGCTACGGCGGGGTTTCTGGTGTGGAATTACCCGCGTGGCATGCTGTTTGCCGGGGATGGCGGAGCCTACGTCTGGGGCGTAGTGATTGCGTTGGCCAGTGTTTCGCTGGTGCAGCGCAATGTGCTGGTGTCGCCCTGGTTTCCGCTGCTGTTGCTG
>JAUYGP010000509.1 GCA_030690515.1 Giesbergeria sp. | reverse complement strand
GGCAAGTTCGGTTCTTTCGAAGGCCTTGCGTTCGATTTGGTGTGCCAGCTCGCGTACGCTCCAGCCGTCTTGTGCAGCTTGGTTGGCGTAAAACTGGCGGGCTTGCGGGGTTTTCAGCGCCACGATGGCGACCATGTGGCTCCAGCTCAATTGTGTCGACAGTGTTGACACAATTGCCGCATCGGGAAAGCTCTCGGCAAATTTCACCATGCGGCGCAGGTTGCGCGACTCAAATCCACGGCCAAACTCTTGCGCCAGCTGATCCCCCACGCGGCTAATCAACTGGTCACCATATTTGGCACGGTCCGCGCCGCCCAGCACCTCGGTGCGCAGCCTTTGGCCCACATTCCAATACAGCCGTGTCAGCTCCGCATTCACGGCACCGGCCAGCCGCTGGCGGCTGCTGGCAATCAGCGCGCGCAGTTCGGCGTGCAGTGCGTTGGGTACTATTTCAGTCATGCCCCACCATGCCTTTCCTTCCAAGCTGCAAACACCAAAGGCCTGATACCAAACCGCACCGCATTCCCAGGGTGCAGTGCGGCAAACTCTTGCAGCACCAGTTGGGTGAAGTGGGCCGCATCAGCAGCGGTAACCGTGGGCGGCCGCCTGGCATTCACGGTGGCAATGGTTACGGCCTCGTCGTTTTGAATAATGGCTGCCACCACGGCGCTCAAGGCCTGGCGATAACGCAGGCGAAAAATATCGGGCGGCACCAGGTTTTGTTTGACCGCCACGTATTGCTGGCATGAGCGCTCGTAGGCCCACACAAACACGTCACGCAGCAGCTCGATGCGATTGAGTTCGTACACGCCAATCATCGCGTCCACATAGGCCTGTTGCGGCACGTCGATGAAGGACAGCGGGCACAGATTGTGGCGAATGAGCGGTATGTTGGCCGCCAGTCTTGAGGTGCGCTTGTTCACATCTTCAAACGGCTGCAGGTAGGGCAAGTGCACCATCAGAAAAAATGCCTGCTCGAAGGGGTCGTCAATTTCCGCAGCCATCTGGATGACGATGCCAAACAGTTCCTCCAGCCGCTGCGGCAAGGCCACCGGCAGATACACGCTGTCGCCAATCTCTACCGCACGCCGACGAAGGCGGCCCACCGCTGTGGGGTCGGCCATCAAGCCATCCGACAAAAATGCATGTAGCGCGACGATGCAATCGGGCGTGACTTCGGCGTGAGCGGGATCAAGCACCAGGTATTCAATGGCCTGTTTGTGGTTCAGGATCATCTGGGTTTCCAGCGCATCTTTGCCTTCGGCGGCTTGACCGAATTCGATGAGCCGCTCGGTATCAAACCGGCTGTAGGTGTTGCCCTCCAGCATGGAGGAGGCCCAAGACAGGTCAATCAGCAAGCGGTTCAGAATGTCACGCGCAAAGGTGCCCGCCGGTGTTTGTTCAGTACGCGCTCTGCCCATGGTGTGCAACTGGTCCCGCAAAGCTGGCGGCAGATAGGCGGTGTGATTGGGGTGGTATTGCTCCAGAAACGCTTGCCTGTAACCCACTGGCGCGCGCATGGCACGCGGCTGGCGCACGTAGGCTTTGATCGCTTCGCCTTCTGGCGAGACAGGTACGTAAACCTCGGCAGTAGCCTGCAAGGTGGGCATCGGTAGCTGGATGGAAGCAGATCCTTTGTTGACCTGCGAGTTACACACGTATCGCACCGCCCGCGCCTCGCCCAGCATCTGAATCCGGCCTTGCTTGGCCAACAAGGCCAATCGGCGCTGCAAGGTGCGTCGCGCCAAGCGGTTGCCCTGCAACTTGGCGATGGCATCAATCCCCAGGCCGTCGGGTTGCGCAGCAATCAGCGCCACCAGTTGGTCTAGCTCGGTCGGGGGGGTGATGCTTGGCATGTGCTCAGGTTCTTAGTCGAAGGCTGCCAGTATTGCGCCACTTAAAGTGGCGCGCAAGAAGTATTGCGACAAATAAAGTGGCGCGATTCGGCCGTCATGATCCAAGCCTGCCTCCCAACCCCCCGTCCCCACCCACCCCAATCACCAACCTCTGCGCAGCCCGCGTCGCCGCCAGCCACCCTTTATGTGTATGCATTTGCAACGCACTCTAGGAGGGGAATGGCAATGGCGCAACCCACGGCGGTCAAGGGCGGTGTGTTTCAGCCAAGGGGCAGCGGCATTGCATCGGGGTGCAATTGCCCAATATTTCAAGCCAAATTGGCCTCTAGCGCTTATCCATCAACCGCGAGCAGCTATCAAAATCATATCAACCCGAATTGGAGCACTGCAGCACATCGCGGCCTATTGCATCGACCTGGGTTTTGGCGCGGCGCGCGGGGCCGAAATGCTGTCGCTGATGCTGGCGTGCGGCATGTTCAGCCGCCTGGTGTCGGGCGTGATCTGCGACCGCATTGGCGGTGTGCGCACGCTGCTGCTGGGGTCGGCGTTGCAGGGGGTGGGGGCTGATGCTGTTTCTGCCGTTTGACGGGCTGGTGCCGCTGTATGTCATATCGGCGATGTTCGGGCTGTTCCAGTGCGGCATCGTTCCTGCCTACGCAATCATCATCCGCGCGTATTTCGCGCCCCAAGAGGCAGGCGCCCGGGTGGGTGCGGTGATCATGGCCACGCTGATCGGCATGGGGTGGAATCTGCTGAACCTGTCGATCATGGGCTGGCTGTATCGGCGCATACGCCACCAGCGTGTGGTTGTGGGCCGGGCGCAGCCCATTGTGGGGTGAGTGCGGCAGGCGACGAACCTGCTTGGGCACCTATCTCCGATGGTTCTCACTCCCTCTCCCCTTGTGGGAGAGGGCGGGGGAGAGGGGTGTCTGGAGGCGCTGTGCTTGCTCCCCCCTCTCCCCAACCCTCTCCCGCGAGGGGAGAGCGGGCCAAACCTGGGCAGCGCTACTTTTGCAAAGGTAGATGTCCATATTGGAGAGATGTCGATCATCAGCCAAATTGGCATTCAGCGCTTTGCCAGCATGCGCTAACAGCTATGAATTAAAGAGCAATCAACGCGCTGACTGCCGCAGGCCCGCTGCGTCAGAAGCCCGTTGCCTGCCCGATCATTGCCCGCACGTCAGCAATCAGGCGCGCGGCCAGCGTGCTCATCTCTGAGATCGTTGCTTCCACCACCTCCTGGCAGCCTTCGATGCGCACTAGGTTATCCAGCAACCGGGGTGTTGAAGTAGCGGGCGCACAGTTGCCCGATGGCATCGCACAGCACGTCGGTAGTGGGCGGTGCGCCAGGTGCCATCGGCAAATCGATGGCCTCGCGCAGGACCCAGTCGTCGCGATCCACCTGCGAGAACCGGATGCGCATGACCGACCAATCGAAGACATGGACTCCCATTTCCACCGCGCCGCTGCGGCTGAGATACGACTTGGTGCGAGACAACCGCAGGCTGCGAAAGTAGTCGTCGTACTCCAGATAAAACATGCCGGGCGGCACGCGCGGGTCCGTGCCCGAAGCCAGTCGCGCGATCACTTCCTTAAGACAGGTGCGCAGCCACTCTGGGTATTGGTCGGGCTGCCAGTCGGTGGGGCCGTCGATCAGCGCGGGGGCGCGCTCCCAGGTGGCGCGTTGGGCGGTACCGTCAGGGGCGGCCTTGGGCTTGGCGGGTTTTTTGGGTGGCGCCGAGGTGGTCAGCGCCGCCATGCGGGCCTCGTACTCGGTGCCACGGAACAAGCGCACATCGGCAGCCACCAGCTTGCCTTGGGCTGCCAATGCCTCGGCCAGCACGGCGGCCACGTCCAGGTTGCCTGCGCTCGCGGCCAGGCGCAGCGGTGTGCGCCCGCGTGCATTGGCGGCAGCGGGGTTCAGGCCCCAACCCAGCAACTGGCGGGTGGTGGCGACGGGGTCACCCGTGCGCTGCCAGGTCGTCGAAAAACCGGCGCGGCTTTGGGCCAGGCCGTCCACATCGCCTGCTGCGTACATCAACGCATTCGATCCGTCGGGGTTGCTGGCCTGTGCATTGGCGCCCCGCGCCACCAGAAACTGGAGCAAGGGCACGCTGCCCATTTGGGCCGCCATGAGCAGCGGCGTGTACATGTTGCGGTGGTCCAGCGCCTCGATGTCGGCACCCGCCTCCAGCAGCATGTCCACGGCCTGGTACACCGTGTCGGCATGGCCTGGGGGCGCATCGCCGCGAAACGCCATGTCAAAAATTTCGCCCCGCATCTCGCGCAAGCCCAGGGCCATGCAGAGTGCGGGGTCCTTGGTCTGGCGTGGGTCGCCGCCCGCTGCCAGCACCAGGGCCAGCTTCTCCAGGGCGCGCTCCTGGAAATAGGTGGCGAACTGCCGGCAGCACACGGCCAGGGGCGTGGAGTTGCGGTTCTTGCGCTTGTTGGGGTCGGCCCCATGCTCCAGCATCAGGCGCAGCAGCGCGAGTTGTGCGTCCACGCGCCGGGCGGCACAGGCTTCGTCCGGGCCGTCGGCGTACACCCAGTGGGCCTCGCAGACCCATTGCACGGCCGCATCGTGGGACACGCTGATGCGGTCTGGATGCACGCCGGATCGGACCAGGCGGTCCATTTCGGCGAGGATGGCATCGATTCCGATGTCGAGGTCCAGGTTGACTGATGAAGAAGTGGCCATAAGGTGAAGCGATCAGAAGAAAAAAATGCAGCAACGAAAGACCCGGCAACACACGGCGTCATCAGGCCTTCTTTTTACCCAGACGCACCACTGCGTCGTGGTACGCATCCACCACATCCGGCCGTGCCTCTGCCGCAACGTCAAAGCGGCTGGCCAGCACGGCGGCATCGGCTTTGGCGCCCAGTTGGCCGATGGCCTTGAAGACCTTCTTCATGAACGCCGGGTCGCCGCCGATGATGTGTTTTTCAAACCGCAACAGGTCGATGAGCGGCTCCACCAGCAAAGGAGATTTTGTTTTCCCTGCAACGTCCAGCAATCGTTTGTAGAGGCCCAGATGCAACGCCGAGAAGTCTTCACGCAGATGGAAGAAAGCCAGGAACATGTCGGCAAACGCCGGGCTCGCCGCTTTCTGCAGGATGCGTGCGATGGTGAAGTGCTCAGACTTGAGCTTGCCGACGTAGAAATTTTCGAGGTAAGTGGCACGCTCCAGCACCACTTGAAGGCTCTTGGTCATGGGTGGAATCAACCGCTCACCGAACTCGCTGAATATCTCGGTCACCAAGTCCGCCACTGAGGAGTAATGGGGCCGTAGCCCGTTCTCGACCATGGATTCGAATGCGCCCGGTGTGGGGTGTGCCAATGCGCCGCGAATCATCTCCGCGTCGGCGTGGCCGTGAACCACATATGAAAACGCCTTCCCTAGCGCGGCCAGGTCCGTGATGGCATATACCTTCGTCCAGTCCTTGGATTCCATCAAACGGGCGATGCGCGATGCCTCGATGCCGTCCGCGTCGCGTTCGTAGGGTTCTTCGGGGAGTTCCAACTGCAGTGCGACCTTCTCTTTCTGCAGAACAGAGTTCACGCGCAATTTCTTCAGCCGCAGCCCTGCCAGCGGTGCCAAAGTGGGAATCGGGTTTTCGTCCAAGTGCAGCTCTTCCAGCCAAGTGCAGGCGGCCAGCGGGGACACATCGGCGATCCCGTTGTCGTTGACGTGCAGATCCCTGAGGGTGGGATAACTGGCAACAAAGCGCAAGTCGGATATGCGACTGTGCGACAGGTACAGACTGCTGAGTTGGGGCAGGTCGAGCCCTGCAGGGAACTCGGTCAGCTTGTTGTTCCACAGAAACAGGTACTTCAGCGCATTGAAACCGTTGAGGTCGTCAAAGTCTGTGAACGCGCCGTTCTCGATGACCAGTTGCCGCAGGTGAGGCAGCGCCCTGAGTGCCTTCAGGTTCGTGAATTTCACACGCGCGAGGCTCAACGTGTGCAGCCCCTTGATGTGCGCAAGGCGCGCCAGGTCAATCGGCGCATCGGTCTTGCTACTGCGCAATGAAAGGTCGTAAACGTCATCGCAGCCCGCGATCTGGTCCAAATCCTCATCGGTGAATTTCTCCAAATGCAGGCCATCGGCATGGTTCAGCACGCTGATCGGATGATAGATGCGATCGGTCCACTTGGATTTTTTGTTCATGTCAGAGGATGCGTGATTGGGGAGTTGGAAAGAAACGTCGCTGTCGCTCACCCGCGCGCCAGCACGGCCAGCTCCTGGTGCAGCAGCAGCTCCACCTCGGCCGGTTCAAACTGGTCCTGCAGCAGCGGGATGGCAAAGCGGTATTCGGCGTCTTTCTTGCGCAGCACATAGGCCAGTTGCAGGCGCGCCAGCGACTGGCGGAGCGCTTGGGCATCGCCCGTGATGCCGTGGCTTTGCAGTAGCTGCGCCAGGGCCACTAGGCTGGTCTGCCCGGCCTGGGCGGTGTGGTAGACCACGATGCGGTCGAGGCGGCAGGCGGCTTCGTCGTGGCTCAGTCGTCCCCAGCCGGCCAGGGCATCCTGCACCGCCTGTGAGGCCACGGCCTGGGTGAGGTGGCGGGCTTCAATCACGCGCTCGCCGGGCGCCAGCGCCTCCAGGCATTCCTGGCACAGGATGGCCACCAGGTTGGCACGCTGGCCGCTGGCGTCGATGAGGCGATCCACCAGTTTTTCGTTGTCAAAGCCCAGGCGCAGCTTGCGCAGTGGCTCGGTGGCCAGTTCGCGGCAAGCGGCGCGCTCCAGGCCGCCAATGGCCAGCACCTCGCCAAAGTTGCGCAGGGGGCTCTGGTAGTCGAGCACAGCCGTGGCGTACAAATCCCAAAAGCCCGCCAGCATGAACCAGCAGCGCCCCTCTTCGCTGAGCGCGCGCAGGGTGGACAGCTGCACGTAGCCGTTGTGTGACTCGTCGCGGAAGAACAGGTCGGCCTCGTCGATCAGCAGGACGAGGCGCTTGCCCTGGTACTGCGCCTGCAGGTGGTCCACGATGGCTTCCAGCGGCGTGTCGGCCGCCAGGCCAAACTGCAGCGCCATGCGCGGCGCCAGGCGGTGGTCGCGCAGCGAGACGTAGTGGCACACGGTGTGCGGGTGGCCCTGCATGCGGCGCTGCACGGCCTTGAGCAAACTGCTTTTGCCCAGCTGGCGCCCCCCCACCACCAGGTAGTTGGCGGGCTCGCGGTTGATGACGCGGGCCAGTAGCTGGGCGCGGCCAAAAAAGGCGCCTTCGCGCGTGACACCGCCGCGCGTCTGGTACGGCGAGATGCGCGTGATGCGCAGCTGCGCGGCCAGCTGCCGCAGCAGCACCTGTAGCGCATCGCCGCCAATCAGCCACTCCGTCTGGCTGGCGCTGTCCACCATCACATGCAGGTTGGCGCGGTCATCGGTGTGGGCGCGCAGCAGCGGCCAGGGGGTGTCCACGCTGTGCTCGCTCAGAATCAGCAGCACATCGCTGCCGGTCTGCGCGGCGCGCAGCTGGCGCAGCACGGTGGCTTCATCCATGCCCGGGGTGGGCACAAACACCATGCAGCGGTCCAGTGACACGGGCAGGTCGGGCGGAAACTGCCATTCAAACACCTGGCCGGGCAGTGCCCAGTCGCTGCTGGGCTGGCAGCGGGCCGACACGCGCTCGGCCAGCGCGCGCGCCAGGGCCGGGGCGTGCTCGGCGCCCGTGGCCTGGGCACACAGCACGGCGCGGCGCCAGTCCACCATGCGGATGTCTGCGGCCAGCAAGGTGGCCTCCAGCCTGCGCAGCCAGCGCAGCAGCCGGTCGATCTGCGGCAGGCGCGCCAGGGGCGTGCGGCGCAGGCGCGCGGGGCGCAGCTGGCCCGCGCCAATCATGGGGTGGCGCACCACCCACACGACGGCGCCCACGGCAAAGATCACACCGCACCACACGATGAGCGAGCGCAGCCAGCCAAACGGGTCGGCATCGGGCGCGGGCTGGGCGGGCTCGAAGTCGTCGGTAGCGCCCTCCAGGCAATTGAGGGGCAGGTAGCCGGGGGGAATGGGCGGGTTGCCGGGGCGGCAGGTCCAGACGTGGGTGCCGGGTTTGAGCTCCACCACCACCTGCGTGCCGGCCAGTTTGCCCAACTCGGGGTAGTGGGCAATGTCGGCCTGCAGCACGTTGGGGCGTGGCGACGTGACGCGCAGTTGCGGGTTGGCGATGGGTGGTGCGTATTTCTGGATGTCCTTGGGCCAGGCGTCCAGTTCGTTGCGCGCCTCAATCATGGCAATGCGCCACTGCACCAGCTCGCCCCACACCGGGCCGACATTGACCGACGCCAGGAACGCGCCGCGCGTGACCGGGTTGAGCTGCGGCGTGAACAGCGCACTGGCCACAAACAGCGTGACTGCCGCAATGACCACGCCGCGCACCACGGCCTTGGAGAGGAAGGGGCTTAGTCGCTCAAACATGATTCCAGCACCATCAAGCCCGCGTCGCGAATGGTGGCGCAGCGCCAGTGCAGCCGCGCCGCATCGCCCGTGCCGCGCACATGGATGAGGTTGCCCCAGAACAGGCTGCGCAGTTCGTCGTCCTGCAGATAGGGCCGCGCACGGCCCAGCT
>JAUYGP010000504.1 GCA_030690515.1 Giesbergeria sp. | reverse complement strand
CCGTACTCGACCTGGCCCGCTATTTCAACGGCACCATCGACGCCCACGGCATCTTTCAGGACCGCAGCGGGCAGATCGTCAAGCGTTTCACCGTGGTCATGCAATGCCACTGGGAGGGCAACCAGGGCGTGCTCGACGAGGCCTTCACCTATTCGGACGGCAGCACGCAGCGCCGCGTGTGGCGCCTGACGCGCCATGCCGACGGTCGCTACACCGGCACCGCCGACGATGTGGTGGGCCAGGCCACCGGGCAGACCCAGGGCAACGCTTTCCGCTGGGGCTATACCCTGGCACTGCCCGTCGATGGGCGGATCTTCCATGTGGAACTGGACGACTGGATGTACCTCATCGACGACCGCGTCATGCTCAACCGCGCCCGCATGAGCAAATGGGGCGTCTACCTGGGCGAAATCACGCTCGCCTTTACCCGGCGCGGCCCATGAGCCTGAACCCGCGCATCACCGACTGGCAGGGCCGCAGGGTCTGGCTGATCGGGGCCTCCAGCGGCATTGGCCAGGCCACGGCGGCGGCATTGCACGCGCGTGGCGCGCAGGTCATCGTCTCGGCGCGCAGTCCCGGTACGCTGGCCGCATTTGTGGCGGCGCACCCTGGCAGCCAGGCCCTGCCGCTGGATGTGACCGCGCTGCCCCAGGTGCAGGCCGCGGCCACGCAGGTACTGGCGCAAGCCCCGCTGGACCTGGTGTGCTACTGCGCCGGTACCTACCAGGACCTGCGCGCCACCGGTTTCGACCTGGGTACGATGCTGCAGCACACCGCCGTGAACTACACCGGTGCGCTGCACGTGCTCGATGCCGTGCTGCCCGCCCTGCTGGCATCCGCCGCAGCCGGGCGCCCCGGCCATATCAGCCTGGTCAGCAGCGTGGCGGGCTTTCGCGGCCTGCCCAAGGGGCTGGCGTATGGGCCCACCAAGGCGGCGCTCACGCACCTGGCGGAAACGCTGTACCTGGACCTGCACGACCTGGGCCTGGGCGTGAGCGTGGTGCACCCCGGCTTTGTGGACACGCCCCTCACGGCAAGCAACCATTTCCGCATGCCGGCCCTGATCACGCCCGCCACCGCCGCCGCCGCGCTGCTGCGCGGCTGGGAGCGCGGTGCATTCAATATCCACTTCCCTCGGCGCTTCACCTGGGGCATGCAGTTGCTGCGCCTGCTGCCCTACCGGTGGTACTTTGCGGCCGTGCGCCGCTTTACTGGACTGTGATGACCCCTGCCTGCCTGCCCCCGGAAGAAGCCATCACGCGCCTGGTGCGCTGCTTTGAGCAATTGCAGCCCGCCACCGTGGCCGAACTGGGCCGCCTGTATGCCCCCGACGCGCGCTTCAAGGACCCGTTCAACGAAGTGCAAGGCGTGCCCGCCATCGAAGCCATCTTCCAGCACATGTTTGGGGCGCTGGAGCAGCCCCGCTTCGTGGTCACCGGCCGGGTGGTGCAGGGGGCGCAGTGCTTTCTGACCTGGGATTTCTGCTTTGCGATGCGCAACATCCACCAGGGCGTGGAACAAAAGGTGCGCGGCGCCACACATCTGGTGCTGGACGACCAGGGCCTGGTCACCCTGCACCGCGACTATTGGGACGCGGCGGAAGAGCTGTACGAGAAACTGCCCGTGCTGGGCGCGCTGATGCGCTGGCTCAAGCGGCGCGCGCGGGGTTAAGGCAACGCTGAACAAGTCCCTCGCGCGCCGCACATCCCTGCTTTGGGCGGTCTGCGGCGTTGCAAATCCTCGCCATAGCTTCGGCTATGGCTGCGGTTTGCGCCTTGCATCCCATCCCAAAATCGGGCGCGCGCCACCACGGGGACTTATTCAACGTCGCCCTAAGTCAGCCGGGCATCGTGTCCGAAAAGCTCGGACGCAGCGCCAGCTTGTCCATCAGTCGGGCCAGGTTCGGGTGCTCGGCGCGCCAATCTATCTCGGGGAAGCGGAACGACAGCCAGCCCAGCGCGCAGCCCACGGCGATATCGGACAGGCTCAGGTGGATGCCGCTGCAAAACGGCTTGTCGCCCAGTCCTTGGGCCATGGCCTTGAGGCTGGCGTCCACCTTGTCCATCTGGCGGTCGATCCAGGCAGGGCTACGCTGGCTTTCCGAGCGCCCCTCAAAGGTGTTCTCCAGGCGTACCAGAATGGCCGCGTCCAGCAGGCCGTCGGCCAAGGCCTCCCAGGTCTTGACCTCGGCGCGCTCACGGCCTGTGGAGGGAATGAGTCGGCCCACGGGCGAGAGGGTATCGAGGTATTCGACGATCACGCGCGAATCGAACACCGCCTCGGCGCCCTCCATGACCAGGCAGGGCACCTTGCCCAGCGGGTTGCTCGCAGCAATCGTGGTATCGGCCGCCCAGACGTTTTCCTGCAGAAACTGGTAGTCGAGTTTTTTTTCCGCCATGACAACGCGCACCTTGCGCACGTAGGGGCTGGTGGTGGATCCGATCAGTTTCATGGTTCTGCTTCCGTGGCTCAGGCGCCGGGGTGCGCCGGGCTGCTGATTCTATCGGCACCCACCCACGCCCGGCTGACAGGTACGAGACCTACAATACCGCGCCATGAGCCTGTCCACCATTACTGCCCTTTCGCCGCTCGACGGCCGTTACGCACCCAAACTGGCCCTGCTGCGCCCCATCATGAGCGAGCACGGCTACATGCACCGCCGCGTGCAAGTTGAGGTGGCCTGGTTCATCGCACTCTCCGACGCCGGTTTTGCCGAGTTCAAGCCTCTGACCACTGGCGCACGGGCCTACCTGCTGGGCCTGGTGAAGAACTTCTCGGAAGCCGACACCCAGGCGATCAAGGACATCGAGAAAACCACCAACCACGACGTGAAGGCCGTGGAATACTGGATCAAGAGCAAATTCGAAGCCCGTCCCGAGCTAAAAAAGGCCGGCGAATTTGTGCACTTTGCCTGCACCAGCGAAGACATCAACAACACCAGCCATGCCCTGCAACTGCGCGCCGGGCGCGACCAGGTGGTGCTGCCCGCACTGGACCGCATCGTGCTCAAGCTGCGCGAGATGGCCCACCTGTACGCCGACGTGCCCATGCTCAGCCGCACGCACGGGCAAACGGCCAGTCCCACCACCGTCGGCAAGGAAATGGCCAACGTGCTGGTACGCCTGCAAGGCGCCGTGGAGCGCATCGCCGCCGTCAAAATCATGGGCAAGATGAACGGCGCCGTGGGCAACTACAACGCCCACCTGTCGGCCTGGCCCGACTTTGACTGGGAAGCCTTCGCGCGCCGCGTGATCGAGACGCACGAGCCCGAGGGCCTGGGCCTGACCTTCCAGCCCTACAGCATCCAGATCGAGCCGCACGACTACATGGC
>JAUYGP010000494.1 GCA_030690515.1 Giesbergeria sp. | reverse complement strand
GCAGCGCGATTTTGTGCGCAAGGTGCTTGCCAGTGCGGGCTACAAAGGCAAAGGCGTTCTGGACAAGGGTGATTTGTCGGCCGACAAGGTGCTGTCGGAAAAATACCGTTTCGGCTTCAGTTTCGACATCGACAACTTCCTGCAAGGCGGCCCCGAGGGCGCTTTTGTGCTGGCGCCGGTGGTGGGATTGCCCTTGTCGGTGGTACGTTTTGCCACGCTGGAGGATGCACCCAAGCCCCGGCGCAGGGTGCGCTGCTATGGCTACCACAGCCAGGAAACTTATGACATCACTCTGGAGCCGGGCGTGGTGTTCACGCGCCTGCCGGAAAACCTGCAGACCCACAACCCGCTGATCAACTACAGCGGCAGCTACCGGCGCACCAGCAATGGGGTGCGGGTTGAACGCGAAATCCGTGACACCACGCCCGAGGGCATCTGCACCCCTGAATACATGGTGCAGTGGAACGCCCAGGCCCAGCCCATCGCGCAAAGCCTGCGTGCGCAAATTTTCTATCAGCGGGGCATGGCCCAGAGCCGGGCGAAGCCTGCACGCAGCCACAGTACCAAGGCCAAAGCGCGCGGAACAAAGAAAAAGAAGTAAAAATCGACCCTGGCGCTTACTGGTAAAGCGCTAGTAGCTATAAAAAATATAGCATTCAGGTTGGATTTACACGGCGCTGCAGAGACTCTGCCAGCGCCAGACCCAGGGCAAGTCCCACGGCATCGGCCAGCCAGTCGGCCCATTCGCCATAGCGCCAGCCGGTGGCCGCCTGGGCCAGTTCGATGAGCCCACCAAACACCAGCAAGCCCGCCAGCACCCGCCAGCGGCGGTGCGGGTAAGCCTGCAGACCCAGCGCTGCCAGTGCGGCGAAAGCGAGCGCATGCTGGGCCTTGTCCCACAGGCTGAAAATCTGGGGCGGAAGGTAGTCGGTGGGCAGGAGGGACAGCACGGTCACGCACAACAGCAGCGCCCAAAAGCTGGGACGGGCAAAGCCGGGCGGTACTCGGGTCAGAGCTGGCAGCGGCATCAGGCGCTCGGGGCCGGCAAGCGCTTTTTCAGCAGGCGCACCAGGATGTGCAGCAGGCGGTTGGCGGGGGTGGCAATCCCCAGCGCCTCGCCCCGGCGCACGATGAACCCGTTGAGGTGGTCAATCTCGCTGAGCCTGCCGCGCGCCAGATCTTGCGCGGTGGACGATATCTGGCCCGGCATGGAGGCTGCCAGCGGCAGCACCGCCTCGGCCGTGCCTTCGGGTAGAACGATGCCACTGGCCCGTGCCACGGCCAGGCATTCCTGCACGATGTCGTCCATCATCCGGGGGATGTTCAGGTCCGGGCTGTTGACGATGTCGCCATAGGGCAGTCCGGTGATGGCCGACAGCGGGTTGTACACGCAGTTGAGCACCAGCTTGGCCCACAGCGCGCCCGCCACGTTGTCTGAAACCTGCACCGGAATGCCTGCAGCGACAAAGCAGCGGGCAAGGTCTTCGCTGGCTGGGGAGGGGGCGATGACGAGTTCGCCCCGGCCAAAGTGGCGCACATGGCCCGGCCCTGCCATTGCGGTGGCTACATACACCACGGCAGGCAGCACCGGGCGCTGCAGCACGGCCTGCAGGCGCTCGGCGTTGTCCACGCCGTTCTGCAAGCTCAGCACGGTCGCGCTTTCAGCCAGGTGCGGTGCCATGGCCAGGCCTGCGCTTTCGGTGTCGGTGGACTTGACGCAGAACAGCACGCACTGCGCGCCCTGCACGGCCTCGGGCTGCGTGCTGGCCTGCATGCGAACGTGTTCCCGAAAAGTCTGGGTGTCCAGCAGCAAACCCTGGATTTGTACGGCCTCGACATGGGCAGGCCGGGCCACCAGCACTACGTCGTGCCCGGCCCGGGCCAGCATGCCCCCGTAGTAGCAGCCCACGGCGCCTGCGCCCATCACAGCAATTTTCATGGAAAGGGCCTTTCTGCAGGGTGCAAGAGGGGGGCGGTGGCAGGCGGGCACACCGGCCGGGTGGGAGAGAAAAACATGCGGGCAGTGTAGGGCAGTGGCACACTAACAAAACCAGCCGCTCCGCCCTATCCGCCGTGCAAACCCCCACCTTTCCTGAGCCCCTGTCCTGGACGATTGACGTTTCCCTTCTGGGCAGCCCCGTGGTCTTGCGCCAGACCGGTGGGGTGCTGCTGTTGACTTTTGTCCTGGTGTCCCTGCTGGTGGGCAGCATCTTTGGGCTGGAGGGCGACTGGGCGGGCATCATCCCCACGCTGGGGGTGCTGGCGCTGGTGCACCTTGGGCTGGCCTTGGGCGCACTCGCCGTCATGGTGCTGTACTTTGGCAATCGCATTGGCATGGCCTTCACCGTGGACAAGCGCGGTGTCCTCTCGCAGGTTCAGGAATCAAAAGCACACAAGGCAGCACAACTTGCCACCTTGCTGGGTCTGGCCACGGGAAATTTCAGCGCGGCAGGTGCTGGTATGTTGGCGCGCAGCGGTGCCACCAGCTTCGTTCCGTGGAAAGCCGTGCAGCGTGTGCGCTACGACGATGCGCGCCACACCATTTACCTCGAAAACGGCTGGCGCACGCGCGCTGCCTTGTTCTGCACGGCGCAGAGCTACCCCCTGGCGCGGGCTTGGGTGCAGCGCATGTGCCCGAACGTATGATTCTAGGATGATTACCCGGTTTGCCCTGGCTCTTTTGGGGGCGGTGCTGCTGCTATGGGGGCTGGGCATGCCGCTGGTGGCCTGGCTGGGCGCCGAAGCGCCTGGCACGATTACGCATGTGCGCCGGCAATTGGGTGACCGGGGGGAATCCATTCCCAATCGCTATAGCTACACGATCAGCTATGAATTCCGTTTGCCCGATGGCCGCCTCGCTCAGGGCAATACGAGTCGGGTGGGTGACTATTTTTCGCCCCGCTACCTCACCCAGGGCAGCTCCGTGCAGGTGCGCTACGTACCGGGCTTTCCCTTCATCAGCGAGGTGCAGTGGCACTGGGCCGCCATGGTGGAGCATGGCATCGTGGCGGCTGTTGGAGGGGTGTTGCTGTATCTGGCGGCCCGGGGCGGCGCAGATCGCCATCGACCGCGCCGCAAGAAACAGGGACCGCCGCGCAGCCGCACGCATCCGGGTGCACGGCCTAGCGGCAAGGATTGATCGCAGTGCCTGTGGAACCTCACATGGGGTGTGGGGGTTGGTACGAAAAGCCGAAGGTCCGTGCACACAGGCGCCGTCCGTGCTGAACAGTCTGGGTGTGCGGCGATGGTTTCTCTCTGCGGTGAAGCGAATGCACACTGGAAAACCCTTGCTTTGTCGGGGGTTGGCCGCCCAGACTGTGCCGCGATAATGGGCCGCATGGAACCCTCCGCTCATCTGCCGGAAGATGTCAGCCAATGGAACGAAGGGGCTGGCGAACCACTGGCCGAGTTGCCCGTCGTTGTTGACCTGCTGCGACGGCGTTGTGCAGTCGATTTTTCCGGGTACAAAACCTCTACCGTCACGCGCCGCATCCGGCACCGCATGGCCCAGTGCGAGGTGGACGAGGCGCAGGCCTATGTGCAGCGCTTGGACGCCGATGAGGTCGAGCGCAACGCGCTGTGCCGCGACCTCATGATCAACGTGACCGAGTTCTTCCGTGACCCGGAGGTGTTTGCCCAGTTGTCCGAAGAAGTGCTGCCCGACCTGTTGCGCGGGCGCGATGCCAGTGATGAACTGCGTATCTGGTCGGCGGGTTGCGCCAGCGGCGAGGAGGCGTACTCGCTGGCCATGCTGGCGCTGGACGCCGCAGGGCGCATGGGTTTCCACGGCAACGTCAAGGTGTTTGCCACCGATCTGGCGGGCGATGTGCTGGCCGAGGCGTCGCGCGGAAGTTATCGCAATGAAGCAGTGGCTGCGGTCCCCGAGGGGTTGCTGCGACGGTATTTCCTGCGTGAATCAGAGGAGGGCGTGCGGGTCGATTCCAACTTGCGCCGCCACGTCGTGTTTGCGCGGCACAACCTGCTGAGCGATCCGCCGTTCACCCGCATTGACCTGGCTGTGTGTCGCAACCTACTGATTTATCTAAAGCCGGTGGCGCAGATCAAGGCGCTGTCGCAGTTGCACTTCGCCCTCAAGCCCCATGGCGTGCTGCTGCTGGGCGCCAGTGAAACAGTGGGTGCTTTCGAGTCGCAGGCGTTTTCGGCGCTAGACCGTTCGCACAAGCTGTTTCGCAAGCAGCCCGTGGTGTTGGCACGGTCGATCGATGTGCCCACCCTGGGGGCCAAGGCTGTGCCCTCGCAGTCCGAAATGGCTTTGCCCGATGTGGCGGGCCAGCCACCGGAAGTGTTGGAAGCCGAGTTGCTGGCTACGCGCGAGCGCCTGCAGGAAATGGTGCTCGAACTGCAGTCCAGCCACGAGCGGCTGGACCTGGGCAATGAGGAACTGACGGCCTCCAACGAGGAGCTGCAAAGCACCAACGAAGAACTCAAGTCGGTCAATGAGGATCTGTATGTCCTCAACCGCGAGTTGGAAGACAAGAACGACGAACTGGCTGCGCTGAACCGCGACTACGACCACCTGCTCGACAGCACCGAGATCGGCATTGTGTTTCTGGATGCCCAGTTGCACCTGCGCCGTTTCAGCCCGGCGGTGGGAGAGTTTTTGGCCTTGCGGCCCAGTGATCTGGGTCGCCCGGTGCGCGATATCCATTACCGCATCGGGTCGCAGCCGGTGTTTCTGGAGGAGTTGCAGCGCTGTGCCAGCACGGGCAAGCGCATAGAACATGAAATTGCGCTGGGCGGCGAGCGTTGGGTGTACCAGCGCATGCTGCCGTTTAAGGAAGAAGGCGCGCTGGACGATGGTGTGGTGCTCACATGGACCGATATCAGCGAAGTCAAGCGCATGCAGTCGCTGACAGAGCAGCTGGCGGCCGACCGCACCCGGCTGATGGGCATTCTCGATTTGCTTCCCGACGGGGTGTATATCGCCAGCCCGAGTTTCGAGATCGAATACCTCAACCCGGCGCTCGAGCGTGAGTTCGGCCCCGTCGCGGGTCGCAAGTGCCACGAATACTTCCATGGCCGGAGTTCGCAGTGCGACTGGTGCACCAATGACACGGTCTTTGCGGGCAACACGGTCCATTGGGAATGGACCTCGCCCAAGGGGCGCACCTTTGACTTGTTCGACATGCCTTTCCATAACCCGGATGGCTCGGTCAGCAAGTTTGAGATATTCCACGACATTACCGACGCCAAGGACAGCCGCCGTCGCATGCAGGAGGCGGCCAAGCTGGCCCAGGTGGGCCATTGGGAATGGTCGCTGGCTACTGGCGAGCTGCGCTGGAGCGATGAAACCTTTGCGTGCTTTGGTTATGCGCCGGGCAGTGTCACCCCGACCTTTGAACTATTTTTGGGGCACATCGATCCTCAGGATCGGGACAAGGTGGAGGCTGCTGTCCGGCAAACCCTGGAGCAGCGCAAGGATTACCAGGAAGAGTTCCAGTTTGAGCGCCTCGACGGGAGCACGCGCATCGGCCTGGCCACCGGCCATGTGGAGTGTGATGCGCAAGGCCATTCCATCACTCTGTCGGGCGCCATGCAGGACATCACCCTGCTGCGCCAGACCGAGCAGCGGTTCCAGGTGGCGTTTCGGGCCAGCCCGCTGGCGGCGTCGATTGCGCAAATCTCCGACGGCCGCTTCATTGAAGTCAATGGCAAGTATGAAAAATACTTTGGCTGGACGCGGGCGGACCTGATTGGAAAATCAACCTTGGAGATCGGTTTGTGGGTCGATTTGGCCTCCCGCGAGGCCTGGCTGGACGAACTCAAACGCGCTGGCACGGCGCTGGATTTTGAATCACAGTGGCGCTGCAAGTCGGGTGAAATACGGCAGGTGAGCCTGTCGGCCGAGCTGATCGACATCGACAACGAGCCGCTGGTGCTGGCCTTTATCCAGGACATCACCGAGCGCAAGGAAACCGAGGCGCGCATTGATTTTCTGGCGCACCACGATCCGTTGACCGGCTTGCCCAACCGCGTGCTGTTTCGCGACCGGTTTTCGCTGGCTACGGCCTGGTCCGAGCGCAGCGGTTGCAAGGTGGCGCTGCTGTATGTGGACCTGGACCACTTCAAAACCATCAACGACACGCTGGGCCACCCGGTGGGTGACCAGTTGCTGCAGCAGGTGGCGCAGCGCTTGCGCCAGTGCGTGCGCGACACTGACACCATCAGTCGCCAGGGGGGTGATGAATTTCTGATTGCCCTGACCGATATCCACGATCTGGAAGCCGTCAGCCGGGTGACCACCAAGGTCATCGACATTTTGACTGCGCCCTTCAGCATTGAAGGCCACGAACTGGCAGCCACCGTGTCCATGGGCGTGGCGGTGTGGCCCGACGACGGTCAGAATTTCGACGCACTGCTGCAGCGCGCTGACACGGCCATGTACCAGGCCAAGGCCGCCGGGCGCAACACCTACCGTTTCTATACCGCCCAGATGAATGCGCAGGCGCTGGAGCAGTTCCAGTTGCGCACCGCGCTGCACTGGGCGCTGGACCAGCACCAGTTCGTGCTGCACTACCAGCCGCAAATTGATCTGACCAGAGGGCGTCTGGTGGGCGTCGAGGCCCTGCTACGCTGGCAGCGCGACCCGCAGGAGTTGCTGCTGCCCGGGCGCTTTATTGCCGCCGCCGAGGAGAGCGGGCTGATCGTGCCTATTGGTGAGTGGGTGTTGCGCGAAGCCTGTGCCCAGGCCGTGCGCTGGCAGCAGGCGGGGCTGCCCGAAATGACCATGGCGGTCAATCTTTCGGCGGTGCAGTTTCGCCGCAGCGACCTGTTGTGCACCGTGACCCGGGCGCTGGTTGATTCCGGGCTGGAACCGGCGCGGCTGGAGCTGGAGCTGACCGAATCCCTGCTGATCGACGACGCCGAACAGGTGCTGGAAACCTTGCGTCGCCTCAAGGCACTGGGGGTCTGCCTGTCCATCGACGATTTTGGTACGGGCTATTCCAGCCTGGCCTATCTCAAGCGCTTTGCCGTGGACAAGCTCAAGATTGACCAGTCCTTTGTGCGCGACATCGTCAGCGACCCGGACGACGCGGCCATCGTGCGCGCGATCATCAGTATGGCGCGCAGCCTCAAGCTCAAGGTCATTGCCGAAGGAGTGGAGACGGCGGAGCTGGCCAGCATCCTCAACCTGTACCACTGCGACGAAGCGCAGGGATACCACTATGCCCGCCCCATGCCCGCGCAAGCCCTGGTCGAGTGGGTGCAGGACTATGCCGCCCGTACTTCTCAGCGCTGAAAAATAGAGTGGACTCTCCACCCTGCAATATTCCGTGGCCCGCATTGCGAAGGGGCGCAAACCTGCAGATACTGGGAGTTCTGACAACCCTTGCTCCGACATGGCCACAAAGAACCCTTCTCCCGAATTTCGCATCCTCGCTCTCAGTGGCGGTGGCTACCTGGGCTTGTACGCTGCCGTCGTGTTGGCCGAACTGGAAGAGCGCGTGGGCGAGCCGCTGGGGAGGCGGTTTGACCTGATCGCCGGCACCTCGGTCGGCGGGCTGCTGGCCATGGCGTTGGCGTTCGAGGTGCCCATGGCGCAGATCGTCGAGCTGTTCGTCGAGCGCGGGGAAGAGGTGTTTTCAGCGCGCCGCCTGCCCGGTGGCGCCGTCACCCGCCTTATTGACCTCACGCGATCCGTGCTGGGCCCCAAATACACTGGCGAAGCCCTGCGCCGCGAGCTGACCCGCCATTTCGGCAAGAAAACCCTGGGCGATGCGCTGCATGCCGTGGTCGTACCTGCCGTAGATGTCTCGCGCAGCGTGACCAAGGTGTTCAAGACCCCTCACGCCCAGGGGTCCCTGGGCGACGAATCCCTGAGTGTGGTGGACGTGACGCTGGCCACCTGCGCCGCGCCTGCCTTCTTCCCGTGCGTGCCGGTGGGGCCCACGCTGTACGCCGATGGAGGGTTGTTTGCGGTGGCGCCCGACCAAGTGGCCCTGCACGAGGCGGAGCACTTCATGGGCGCCAAGCCTTCCAAAGTGCGCATGCTGTCAGTCGGTACGGCCACCATGGGTTACCAGCCGGCCGACAGTGTCGAAGCCGATGCGGGTGCCGTGGGCTGGCTGACCGACGGGCGCCTGATCCTCACCATGATCTCCGTGCAGCAGCAGCATGTGCAGGCCATCATGGAAGACCGTCTTGAAGACCGCTACCTGCGCCTGGATGCCCCCTGGCCTGTGCAGGCTGGTTTGGGTATCGACATTGCCACCAAGGCGGCGGCCAAGACCCTCACCGGACTGGGTCGGGCGACCCTGGAGCAGACCGATCCGCAGCGCATCGCCGCCTTTTTGTAGGCTTTGAGAAATACAAAATTTGTATAAAAACAGCCTCCAGGGCACGTCATATAAGCGCTAGCAGCTATCGAAATAAGAGTATTCCTTGGGGCAGCGCACGCGCCGCTTTTTCGGTGCCTGGCTTTACTTTTGGACGGGATTGCAGGACGATGTCCTTGGAACTGCTCACAAGACGCCCTGGGCGTTGTTGTTCCGTCTTGTCGTACTGTGCGTGCAGCTTGCCACGGAACGCCTGACCGGGGCCGCTTCGCCGGGTTTCGTGAGCTGCTCTTATCGAACCTCGTTCACAGGAGAAAGTCCATGGAAGCCGTCCAACGCAACCAGGATGCCGCCAGCCGTTTCACCGGCGCTGCGGCACCCAGCGTCAACCAGGCAGGCAATGCAGCCGCTTACCGACGCAATGCCAGCCTAGAGGCCGCGCCCCCTGAGCCTGCAGGCAATGACACCACGGTCACCCTGAGCGCCCGCGCCCAGGAGCTGGCCACCCAGCCGAAGGATGGCCGTGCGGCGGGTGCATCCCAGGCGCCCGACAACGGGCAGGCCACCACGGAGCAGATGTCCCTGCTCAATGCCCAGTTGCGACGCACCTACGCAGGCGCTGGCGGCCCCGGTTGACGGCCAGGAAAAGGAGGGAGCATGTTGTCGATAGCCAGTAGCAGCACGGGGTCCACAGCCTCGGGTGGTCAGTTCCAACTGCTGGCGGCGCGGCGCGCTGCCAGCCAGTCCGAGCAGACTGCACGCGCCCTGGAAGCCCAGGCGCAGATGGCCCAGCGCAGCGCCGACCAGGAACAGGCCCGGGCCGATGGGTTGACGAACCAAGCCTCGCAGGCGGGCCAGCGCTCGGACTATGCGCGCCGTAATGTGTCATCGCTGGAAGCAGGTGTGCAGCGTGGCAGCGCGGCGGTGGACGCAGGCCGTACCAAAGGCGTTTTACTCGACACCTTTGCTTGAGGCACAAGAAAGGCCGCAGCGGCCGGGGTCTTGTTCCATTTCCAAATCATTGGTGACGCGAAGACGAGCCGCAGACATTGCTGTAGCAAGGCAAGGCGAAGTCGACAATGTCACGGATGATTTAGAAATGGAATTACCGCGCGCGCAGGCCCTGCACCAGCGCCCCCAGGGCAATGCCGCCCAGCGCCCACAACAAGGTCCAGTTGCCCGTACCCAAACCCGCAATGGCCGGGCCGGGACACACGCCGCACAAGCCCCAGCCCACGCCAAACAGCGCAGAACCCAGGGCGGTATCGCGGTTCCAGGTGCTGGGGTGGGTGCCGAAATTTCCGCCCAGTAAGGGGCGCGACAGCAGGCGTGGTGCCAGCTTGTAAGCCAGCAGCGTGACCACCACGGCGCCGCCCATCACCAGCACCAGGCCGAAGTCTTCAAAGCGCAAAAAACCCAGCACCACCTCGGGTTGCACCATGGTAGAGAGTGCCAGGCCAAAGCCAAACAGTGCACCGGCCAGCAGCACGGCCAGAAAGCGCGGCAGCGACATGCGTTCGCCGTTCATGCCAGCCACCGTGCCGCGAGGTTCGCCGTGAGAAAAGCAGCACCCATAAAGGTCAGTACCGCCAGCAGTGAAGGCCACTGCATCGACCCCAGCCCACAGATGCCATGGCCCGAGGTGCAGCCATTGCCCAGCCGGGCACCATAGCCCACCAGAAACCCGCCCACCAGCAACTGCCAGACCGGCACGCTGGTCGATTGCGCGGCTCCGTGGCCCCATGTCAGCCACCACGCCAGCGCACCCAGTACCAGTCCCGCGGCGTATACCAGGCGCCAGTTCCGTGAGCCGGTGAACCGCGCCTGTTGGAAGAAAGGTCGAGGAATCACGAAAGACCAGGTGGAGGAAAACACCGTGCTCATGCCGCCCACCAAGCCCACCAGTACAAAAAGCAGTGCCACGCCTGTGCCGATGAGCAGACCGCCCAGAAGGTAGTGCTGCCAGCCGAAAGGAAATAGAGAAAGGGGCAGGTTCATGGCAAAAGTGGGTTTGGCGCGCAGCAGCGGGGGCTGCATTTGCCCCTGCGCCACCGCACGCGCATTGAACAGCAGGTCAGCGTGGCAGTACGGACCGAATGTTGTTGGCCAGGTCCTCTGCCACGAACTTGGCGACGTAGCCATCGGCGCCTACGCTGCGCACGTGGTCTTCGTTGGCCGAGCCTGACAGGGATGAGTGGATGAGCACCGGCAAACCGTTGAAGCGTGCATCCTGCTTGATGTTGCGGGTTAGCGTGAACCCGTCCATCTCGGGCATTTCCAGATCAGTCAGCACCAGGCAGACCTTGTCCAGAATGGTCTTGCCTTCGGCTTCGGCAACTTCGACCAGGGCGTTCAGACGATCCCAGGCCTCTTTGCCCGATTTTGTCATTTCGTAAGGGGCATGCAGCGCCTTCAGTTCCTGCTCGATCAGCGAGCGGGCCACGAAGGAGTCGTCTGCCGCCAGGATGATGGTTCCGGGCTTGAGTTTGAGTTTTGGCCCCACCTTTTGTGGGTCTACCTTCTGGTCTTCCGAGGGCGAGACCATTTGCAGAATAGCCTCGACATCCAGCACCTGGGCCAGGCGGGTGCCATCGGTATTGCCATCGAGCCTGGCGATACTGGTCACCAGGTTGTGAGCAGCACCGCTGCTTTCTGCCGACAGCACCTGCTTCCAGTCCAGGCGCACGATGTCTTCGACCGATTCGACCGCAAAAGCCTGCGTGGTGCGCGCGTATTCTGTCACCAGCATGATGTTCAGCCCGGTCTTGGGCGTGCAGCCCACGATGGAGGGTAAATCCAGCACCGGAATGACCTGGCCGCGCAGGTTGACCACGCCCAGCGAATGGGGCGTCGCGCCTACGATGGGCGTGATGCTGGGCATGGCCACGATCTCGCGGACTTTGAACACATTGATGCCAAACAGCTCTGACTGGCCCAGCGCACTGTCGGCGCCCAGACGAAACAACAAGAGCTCGAATTTATTGGAGCTGGTGAGGTTGGTGCGTTCGTCAACTTCGTTCTGGACGGTTTTCATGGTGGCTCACTTATGCGCAGAAACTTGCGTGACCAAATTCTAGAAGCAGAATCGTTCCGTCGCATCGGTATATTCACGGTTTTGTTACACCCGTCGCAGGCGATGCAAGAGGAGTCGTGGGGATTTCACGTGGGTTGACGATGGGTCAGCGCAACGATACTGGCCCGTATGCACTCGAAATGCCTCAGCCGCCACTTGGGCGCTTGATCAGCGTGGTTGGGGTTTCTCCGGGGGGGGGCATTCTCTCGATTGGGCACATAGTCTCTGCATCTCGTGTTGAAGGCGGCGATTGCACAATCAACGCGTTTCTGTGGGAATGGAGTGCTCGGCAGAGCGACACAAGGGGAAACCATGCAGATATCTCAGAGTATTTTTACTGCCAGCAATCGCCCGCATTTCGATGTTTTACCCGTCCATCGCCAGAACCAACTCATTCTGGTGTTTGGCAGTACAGCATTGCTCAGCGACAGCAGCCATTTTCACGCGATTCGCAGCGCTTTTCCGGGGGGATTGGTCGTTGGATGCTCTACCGCAGGCGAAATCCATGGCACTGAAGTAAGCGATGACACATTGGTCGTGACTGCAGTGGATTTCGAGCACACTCGGCTGCATTTTTCCCAAGCGCATATTGTTGAGTCCTCGCAAAGTTTCACGGTAGGTCATTCACTGGCCCAGTCTTTGCCCGCCGACGAACTCGTGCATGTGCTGGTGTTTTCAGATGGACTCCATGTCAATGGCACGGCCCTGGTGCGGGGCATGCGGGAAGGACTTCCTCCGCATGTTGAGATCACGGGTGGTTTGTCCGCGGATGGCGCCATGTTCCAAAAAACCCTGGTGTTCGCCAATGACGTGGCTGCGCCCAATCAGGTGGCCGTTGTGGGTTTGTATGGTGACCGTATCAAGGTTGGCTATGGATCGTTGGGAGGCTGGGATTCGTTTGGTCCCGAACGGGAAATCACGCGCGCCCAGGGAAACGTGTTGTTCGACCTGGACCGCAAGCCCGCATTAGAACTGTACAAACGCTATTTGGGGGAGCATGCGGCTGGTTTACCAGCCACCGGGCTGCTGTTCCCGCTGGCCTTGCGCTATCCCGAAATGGATGGCGGTACGAACGGAGACAGCAGCAGCGTTGTGCGCACCATTCTCGGCATCGACGAGGAGCACAACAGCATGACCTTTGCCGGCGATATGCCCGAAGGCGGGTATGTTCGCCTGATGAAAGCCAACTTCGAACGCTTGATCGACGGGGCATCCGGTGCGGCAACGATCAGCATGAAGCCTTTGCAGGACAAATCTGCACAGCTGGCTTTGCTCATTAGTTGCGTGGGGCGCAAGCTGGTACTCAAACAGCGGGTGGAGGAGGAGGTCGAAGGCGTGCGCGACGTTCTGGGCGACCAGGCCGTGTTCACTGGGTTCTATTCGTACGGCGAAATATCGCCGCATATGGCGGGCGATGCGTGTGAATTGCACAACCAGACGATGACCATCACCACGTTTTTTGAAGACTGAGGGATGCACAGCCTACTTCTGCGCCAGATACGCCGGTTTTTTGGGGAGGTCCAGGAGCTTCCTTCCAAGACATTGCCTCTTATCGAGGCTATCGACGCTTATTACTACCAGGCCGACAATGATCGCGAGATGATCGAGCGCTCGCTCGATATTGCCTCCCAGGAAATGCTGGAGCAAAACCGTGTGCTGACCAGCGAATTGGAGGCGCGCAGGGCCGCAGAGTCCCGCGTGGTGACCTTGTCCAACTTTGATGCGTTGACTGGGTTAGCCAATCGCAGTCTTTTTGCAGACCGGCTCAATCAAGCGATTGTCAACGCCCTGCAGCAGACCCACAAAGTGGTGGTCGTGGTACTGGGGTTGGATTACTTCAAGCTGGTCAACGAAAGCCTGGGGTACAGCATCGGCAACGAACTGTTGAAGATCATCAGTGACCGCTTGCGCAGTTGCGTCCGCGGCAGCGATACCGTGGCACGCTTGGGTGGAGACGAATTCGCGCTGATCTTTACGGAGTCGCTGTCGGGCCAGAGTGATGGCTATCCCCCCCGCTATGTCAGAAACACTAACGAAGAGGCTGAACCGGGTATCGTCGAACTGTTGCAACGGATCATGAAGACCGTTTCGACCTCGCTCATGCTGGCTGACCGGGAACTTCATGTCACTTGCAGCATGGGCGTCAGCCTGTATCCACGGGACGGCACGGACAGCGAGGCCTTGCTCAAGGCGGCCAGCGCGGCGTTGAACAACGCCAAGCGCATAGGGAGCAACAATTTTCAATTCTTCACGGTAGACCTCAGCGCCAAAATCCAGGCGCGACTGGCCTTGCAGGGGCAGCTTCGGCTGGCGGTCGAGCGTGAGGAGTTTGTCTTGCACTACCAGCCCCAGGTGGACCTTTGCAGCGGCCGCATTGTGGGTGTGGAAGCGCTGATCCGCTGGAACCACCCCGAGCTTGGCTTGGTGCCACCGGGGCAATTCATCGGCTTGGCGGAGGAAACTGGTCTGATCGTGCCGATTGGTGCCTGGGTCATCCGTACCGCATGCGCGCAAAGCAAGGCCTGGGAGCGGCAGGGTCTTGGCAGTTTCCGCATGGCGGTGAATGTGTCCGTGCGCCAGTTCGCACAGCCCGACTTGGTTGAATACATCGCAGCGGTGTTGGCGGAGACCGGCCTGGAGCCGCAATCGCTGGAAATCGAATTGACCGAGAGTTTGCTCATGCAGGATATCGAGCGATCCATTGACATCCTGCAGCGGCTCAAGGCCATTGGGTTGCAAATGTCGATTGACGATTTCGGGACCGGTTATTCCAGCCTTGCGTATTTGAAGCGGTTCCCCATCGACCTGCTCAAGATCGACCAAGCGTTCGTGCGCGACATCGAGACATCTTTGGACGATACCGCGATCGTCAAGGCCATTATTTCCATGGCGCACAGCCTGGGACTTCGTGTCATTGCCGAGGGAGTGGAAACGGAGGCGCAGTGCAATTTCCTGCGGCTCAACATGTGCGACGAAATACAGGGTTATTTCTTCAGCAGACCCGTTGACACGATGCATATCACAGATTTACTGGCACGGGATCAGCGTCTTGCGGACCATTTGCTGCGTTTCAAGCGAACCACGCGCAGTCTGTTGTTGGTCGATGACGAACCCAACATCGCACACGCGCTCAAGCGACTCCTCCGACGGGAGAATTTACAAATTCTGATCGCCGATGGCGGGCAGGCGGGCCTGGACATCTTGGCGCGACAACCGGTTGATGTGATTATTTCTGACCAGCGCATGCCTGGTATGACCGGCGTTGAGTTCCTGAAAATTGCGAAAGACCGCTACCCGGATACCCTCCGCATCGTACTTTCCGGGGACTCGGAAATGCGCTCGGTGACTGAAGCTGTGAATGATGGTGCCATCTACAAGTTCCTGAAAAAACCATGGAGTGACAAGCAGCTTTGCGACTGTATAGAAGAGGCGTTCCTGCACAAGGAAATGGCTGACGATAACCGGCAGTTGCAAATGGAAATATTGGCGACCAATCAACAGTTGGCGGCATCGAACCGAAAACTCGAGCAGCTCGTGGCACGCAAGAACCATGACGAAGCCGGTCGCCATACCGGTGACCCGTCGGGCTTGACCTCACAAGAGGCGGAGTGATAGCTAGTGTCCTGAGTTGGAA
>JAUYGP010000486.1 GCA_030690515.1 Giesbergeria sp. | reverse complement strand
TGCAATCACTTCGATCGCCTCAGGCTTTTGGCAAACTTGCCAATGGCAATTGGGCGCGCCGAAGTGGGAAAAGTCTGTGCGATACCGTACTGACGCGCTGTCCCGGCACGGTTCCACCCTCCATGCAAACCATGGAGTCGGCCTGCGATGCCCGTGTTCCTGGCGTATCGATGGAGCCGGATACCAGCCGAATTGTCCGCCGTGCCCAACCTTGCGACGGTGGGCGCAAGCTGACGTGAACACCGGTCTGCGACATCGATGAAAACCCCCATTCCCTCTAGGCGGCTGCCTCTAGAGGGCGGCCTGCATCGCATGCGATAGTTAAAAGATGCAAAGAAGATCCCTTTTGAAGCTGGGTTTGGTGTCGGGCGCCGTGCTGGCGGTGGCGGGTGGGGCAGCGGTGCTGCTGCAGCCCGGGCTGGAGCAAGGCCATCTCACCGCCTCGGCCCGCGAGCTGTTTACCAGCCTGGGCCGCGCCATCCTGCAGGGCACACTGCCTACCGATCCGCAGACACGCAGCCGCGCGCTGGAGGGCATGGTCGAGCGCATCGACGCGCTGGCAGCCAATCTACCGCCCGCCGTGCAGGCTGAACTGTCGCAACTCGTGGGTTTGCTGTGCACCACGCCAGGGCGCCTTGGTCTGGCGGGCCTGTCGCCCGCCTGGGCTGATGCCAGTGAGGCGCAGGTGCAGGCCGCCCTGGAAGGCATGCGTTTCTCTAGCCTCGCCCTGCGTCAGCAGGCCTATCAGGCTCTGCACGAAATCGTGGGCGGCGCCTATTTGTCCGATGAAAGCACCTGGGTGGCTGTGGGCTACCCAGGGCCGCTCGCTATTTGATCGTCACACCATGAGCAATTTTCCTGATCCCATCCGCGAGGGACTGCAACGCGGCTGGAAAGTCCTGGGAGGCCCGTATGGCCCGCTGCCTGAAAAAATCACCTGTGACGTGGCCATTGTGGGCTCGGGGGCCGGTGCGGGCATTACTGCCGAGCTGCTGACCCGTGCGGGCCTTTCGGTGGTGATCGTGGAGGAGGGGCCACTCAAGAGCAGCAGCGATTTCCGCCAGCGCGAATCCGACGCTTACCCCACGCTCTATCAGGAGAGTGGCAGTCGCAAGACCGAGGACAAGGGCGTCTCTATTCTGCAGGGCCGCTGCGTGGGGGGCTCGACCACGGTGAACTGGACCAGCTCCTTCCGTACGCCGGAGCCCACGCTGCGCTTCTGGCAGGAGCGTTTTGGGCTGAAGGATTTCGACCGCGATGCGCTGGCGCCGTATTTCGAACAGGCTGAGCGGCGCCTGCATATTTCGCCCTGGCTGGCACCGCCCAACGAGAACAATGCCTTGCTCAAGCGCGGGGCGCAAAAGCTGGGCATTTCTGCATCGGCCATTGCGCGCAACGTCAAGGGTTGCTGGAGCCTGGGCTCTTGCGGCATGGGCTGTCCAACCAATGCCAAGCAGTCGATGCTGGTGACCACCATTCCAGCGGCGCTGGACAAGGGAGCCACCTTGCTGGTGGAAACACGCGCCGAACAACTGGTGATGGGCGGAGGCAAGGTGCAGGCGCTGCGCTGTGTGGCCGTGCACCCCAATGGCGCAGCCGTAGTGCAAGGCAAGACGGCCACTACCATCGCGGCCAGGCATTTTGTGCTGGCGGGTGGCGCCATCAATTCGCCCGCCGTGCTGCTGCGCTCCAAGGCGCCAGACCCGCACGGGTTGCTGGGTACGCGCACCTTTTTGCACCCGGTGGTGATGTCGGCTGCCGTGCTGGAGCAAAAGGTGGAGGGCTG
>JAUYGP010000476.1 GCA_030690515.1 Giesbergeria sp. | reverse complement strand
AGCAATGACAGTGACATCTTTTGTGCGCCGCTGCATGGTGGCACTGGCTGGATTGATGGTGCTACTGGGCAGTGCCGGGGCGCAGGATATTCCTGGTGGTAAGGACCATCCTGCGGTCAAGCGCTTTGGTGGAAGTGTGCTGGTGGGCTATGAGGTGCGCAACTTTGATGCAGTGGAGTTCCAGACCTCTACCTTCAAGGAGTTCGATCTGGATGCAAGTACCCGTCGCTATGTGCAGCCGCCCCTGCAGCTCGAAGGAAAGCTCACGCGCCTGTGGTACGAGGCTGCAGGCGAGACCCGTTCGCTGGAGCTGTACCGCAACTATGTCAACGAACTCACCACCAGTGGGTTCAAGGCGCTCTACGACTCCACCAAAGACCCGGCCGCGGGCAAGTGGACCAATTTTCTAGTGCCCTTCAGCAGCAGCAAGAAGGACGTCATCAAGAACAACCGGTCCGAATACGTGATGTACGCGGCCGAAACCAATTCGCTGCGCACCGGCACGTTCCAGAAAGACAACGTGACGGTGCGCCTTGTCTCCATCGACTGGAGCAAGGCGGACCAGACCTACAAGTCCAGACAGGGTGCCTACATCGCGGTGGACATCCTCGAAACCAAGGCCATGCAGCAGAACATGGTGGTGGTGAGTGCCTCTGAAATCGGCAAATCCATCACCACGACCGGCAAGGTGGCCATTTATGGCATCTATTTCGATACGGGCAAGGCGGACGTCAAACCAGAATCCCGGCCCTCACTGGACCAGATCGCGGCCTTCCTCAAGGCGGAACCGGGGGTGAAGCTTCATGTGGTGGGGCACACCGACAGCGTGGGCAGCTTTGACAGCAATATGGCTTTGTCCAAGCGCCGGGCCGATGCAGTGATCTCTGCCTTGGTCAAAGACTACGGCGTGGCTTCCAGTCGCATGGTGGGCAACGGGGTCGCGTCGCTGGCCCCTGTGGCCAGCAACGGCAGTGAAGACGGTCGTACCAAGAACCGCCGGGTCGAGCTCGTTCTGCAATAGGCTGCGGCACCCCCACATGGAATTCCCTGCATGACGCACAAACCCCCGATTTTTGAAGTTCTGCCACGTGACCTGTCGGCCTATCGCCAGGGCAACGTCGGCATTGACTATGTGCACCGGTTTGGGTCTGGGAAGCCAGGCCCTCATGTGCTGATCAATGCGCTGACGCATGGCAACGAGATTTGTGGGATGGTTGCCGCTACGCACCTGCTCGATACGGGCATACGCCCCCTGGTGGGCACGTTGACCATCAGCTTCGCCAATGTGGCGGCCTATGAATCGTTCGACCCGGCCCGTCCGTTCGAGAGCCGCCAACTGGTGCACAACCTCAACCGCGTCTGGTCCATCGATGAGCTTGAGGGCGTGCAGGACAGCCCGGAACTGCGCCGTGCGCGCGAACTGCGGCCCGTGGTTTCGGCGGCCGACCATATTCTCGATATCCATTCCACCAGCCAGGACGTGGAGCCCTTCTGGGTGTACCCCGGATATACGCGCAACGCCGCTGCCGCCATGGCCTTGGGGCGTCCGCCGGTGCACCTGGTGATGCCCAGCGGGTTGGGTTCGGGCACTCCGCTGATCCAGCATGGGCGCCACGGCCAGGACGATGGGGATGGGGTGGCTTTGGTGGTGGAGTGCGGCCAGCATTTTCGCCAAAGCGCGGCCGATGTGGCCACGGTGGCTGCGCTGGATTTTCTGGCGCATTTTGGTCTGATCGAGCGCGCGGGGCAACGGGCCGAACCTCTGGTGCAACGGCGGTTTGAGCTGCTGGAGACCTGCATGGTGCGCACGGCAGATTTCTGTTTTGTGCGGCCCCTGGTGGGTTTTGAGGTGTTTGCCCAAGGCGACCTCATTGCCACCGACGGCCCGCATGACATCCGCGCGCCCTGCGATAGGTGCACCATCTTCATGCCGACCCGGGAGCCCATCGTGGGGCGTGAGGCGGTGTACCTTACGCGGCCATTGGACTGAGGGGCCGATCCCACGGCTGCCGCTCCAGCAGGCGATGCCAGTCGCCGAGGTCAGCGTTGCTGGCATGCGGCTGCAGGAGCCCGCTGTCGAGTTCCAGCCATTCGCCGGACATCGGATGGGGCAGTGCGAGTTGCCAGGCATGCAGCCACAGCCGCTGCTGGCCCAGACGGGTGGCCCACCAGCGGTTCAGCGGGCCTTTGCCGTGCGTGGCATCGCCGATGATGGGGTGGGCCAGGTGCTTGAGGTGGCGGCGAATCTGGTGGCGCCGCCCGGTCAGTGGCACCGCTTGCACCAGCGAGGCGCGAGTGTGGGCAAAGCGTGGATCGCTGGACTCGGGTAACTCCAGGCGTGCCAGGCTGCACAAGCGCGTCTGGGCCGGCTGAGCGGGGGCATCTGGGGGCGCGTCGTCGGGGCGCAGGGCATGGTCTACCTCGGCGCTGCCTGGGAACCAGCCGCGCACCATGGCCAAGTAGCGCTTGCGCACGGCATGGTGTTCAAAGGCCTGCGACAGCGCGCGCGCCGCCGCAGGGTGCAGGCCCATCACCAGCACGCCGCAGGTGCCCTTGTCGAGCCGGTGCACGGGGTAGACATGCTGGCCCAACTGGTCGCGCAGCGCCTGCATTACAAAACGGGTCTCCCCGGCATCCAGTCCGGTGCGGTGTACCAGCCAGCCTGCAGGTTTGTACACCGCCACCATATCGTCATCGCGCCAGAGAATGTGCAGCAAAGGCATCAGTGCGCTTGCGCGGCCTCTTTGGCCCGCATCTTTGCCGCAATGTAGTCGCCGTGGGTGACATGCAGCAGACCGGCCACCTTGCTGATGGTGTGGTGCTCGTGCGCATCCAGGTGGTCATCGGCATAGGCCACCTGCCACATGGCTTCGACCAGGTCGATCTTCTGGGCTTGGGTGAAGTGGTCGTTCAAGGTGCCGGTGAAGCGCTGGTAATCGTAGGCCGTGTGCGCTGTGGTGGTGGCTAGTTCCACCAGCCGGGTCAATGCGTCTGGCGCCAGGACGAAGGTGCGCTGCAGCGCTCGCACCAGGGCTTGCTGCTCCACAGCGCTGGTCGTGGCGTCGGCGCGGGCCACTTCCACCAGCAGCACTGCGGCCGCCAGTTGCACGGCCTGTGCAGGGTCGGCACGGTCGGGAGCGGGCAGTGCGAAGTGGTCGAAAAGGTCTTTCAGGGCTTGGATCATGGTGGTGTGTGGTTCATGGGCGAGGGCGTGCCCGTGTGCAATGGGCTCCGGCACGCGACAATCCTGCACCATGAAGACCATTCTCCCCCTGCAATTGCTGGTCAAGCCCAGTAAGAAAGATCCCCTGCCCTTGGTTTTGTTCCATGGGCGCAGTTGCCCCGACGGGTTTGCGGCCGCTCTGGCCGCCTGGCGCTACTACGGCGGCCAGGTTGAGCTGGTGGGCCTGGACCACGGCGATACGAAGTCCGTGGACGACTTGCCGCCGCTGGCGGGTCGGGCCGTCTACATTCTGGATTTTTCTTTTTCGGAAGACATTCTGCGCGCCATTGAAGAGCGCGCAGAGCGGCTGGTGCTGCTAGACCACCACAAGAGTGCGGCGGAAAAACTCACAGGCTTTGCCTGCCGCTGCGGTGTGGTGCATTTCGATATGGACAAATCGGGCGCCCGCCTGGCATGGGAGTTTTTCCATCCTGAGGAGGCTTTGCCCGATCTCGTGCGCTACGTCGAGGACCGCGACCTGTGGAACTGGCAGTACCCGGAGAGCGCAGCCTTTCTTGCCGCACTGGACATGGAGCCGTTTGATTTTGAGCGATGGCAGGCTATTGCCTTCTTCGATCCGGCGCAGACGGCCGCTTTCATGGCGCGTGGCCAGGCCATGGACGAGAAATTCCACAAGCTGGCCGCCGACATGGCCGAGGGCGCCTTGCCCATCACTTTCAATGGACAGCAAGGTTTGATGCTCAACGCTCCCGGTGTGTTCCACAGCCTGCTGGGTGAAATGCTCTCGAAGCGCAGCGGCAGCTTTGCGCTGCTGTGGTCTGCGGGCAAGGGTGGCGTGGTCAAGGTGGGGCTGCGCTCGCAGCGCGGTTTCGATTGCATTCCCTTGGCCGAAAGCATGGGCGGTGGCGGCCATGCGCAGGCCTGCGGTTTTCGCATGGGAATCGATCGCCTGCCCGCATTGCTCAGTGGATCGCTGGATGCCACGGCTCCTGCGGTTTGATGTTTTTAGATATATTAGGTTAAAATGCTACGTATGGCTTATAAATAAAGCGTTTGCAGCTATCGTTAATATAGCTATTTCGCGCAAATCCTCGCCATGTACGAACGCCCAGCGGAGGGAAGTGCAGGCAAATCCTTGTCATGGAGCTTGCCCTCCTGGCAGATTCTGCGGCCCGGGCCTCCCGGGCCTCTTCTTTTGAAAGCCTGTTCGCTGTGTTCAAGGGCATTGTTGCGTCCGTTCTCGCCTCCTTCCTGTTTGGCGGTATTTACTACCTGTCCCCGTTTCTGGCTCCGCTCGATGGTGAGGCCATTTTTGGCTGGCGCGTGCTGTGTACGTTGCCCTTCACCACTGCGCTGCTGTTCTGGCGTGGCGAGGCGGCGCAGGTGCTGGCGCTGTGGCAGCGCGTGCGCGCCAAACCGACGTTGGCGCTGGCCCTGCTGACCAGCAGTGCCCTGGTGGGTGTACAGCTATGGCTGTTCATGTGGGCGCCGCTGCATGGGCGTGCGCTGCCTGTGTCGCTGGGCTATTTATTGCTGCCTCTGGTGATGGTGCTGGTGGGCCGTGTGATCTACCGCGAGCGGCTCTCACCCGCGCACCGCTGGGCTACCGGGTTGGCGGCGGCAGGCGTGGGGTTTGAGCTGCTGCGCGCTGGTGGCGTGTCGTGGGAGACCTGGCTGGTGGCCCTGGGCTACCCCGTGTACTTTGCCCTGCGCCGCCGTTTGCGTACCGAACAACTGGCGGGCCACTGGCTTGACTTGGCGGTGATGCTGCCTGTGGCCGCCTGGTTTGTGCTGCGCGAACCATCGACCCTGCCGGTCGTGGTGGCGCATGCCAAGTTGTGGGCGCTGGTGCCCATGCTGGGCGTGGTCAGTGCGGTGGCGCTGGCGCTGTACATGGCCGCCAGTCGCCTTCTCCCCATGGGATTGTTTGGTTTGCTCACCTATGTCGAGCCGGTACTGCTGGTGCTGGTCGCCTTGCTGCTGGGCGAGACCGTGGCCGAGGGGCAGTGGCCCGTGTACGGCCTGGTATTTGCCGCCGTGGCTGTGCTGGTGGCCGACGGCGCCGCGCGGGTGCTGCGCGAGAGGCGCTCGCTGCCGCCGGGCGCATGAGGCCCGTGCTTTTCGGCCCGGCCTTGACGGCTCTCAACCAAGCGGCGCAAAAGCAGGCCCGTGTGGCCGGGTGTCTGGGTACACTCGCGCCGCACCGCACAACTACCTGCGGCATAGAAGGTTGAACAATGCACGCACTGACAGGGACACGCGGCACCCGCCGCGCAGAGCACTGGTTTTGGGTTCTGGCCGCCATGCTGGCAGTCTTGATGAGCGCCTGGCCGGTACACGCAGAGGAAGCTGCAGGCCAGTGGGGCCTGCGTTTGCTTAAAACGTACGATCTCCCCCCCGAGGCCGTGGCCCGGTTTCTGCAGTCTCAGGAAAAAAACACGCAGGCCCGGCCCGCAGATGCACAGCCGGGCGAACCCCTGGCCGGTGCGCAAGCCTGGCAGGGCCCGGACATTGACCTGACCACCGTTGGTAGCCCCTACACCCTGGTCATCAAGGCCACTGGCGTTGCGTTGGCCGATGGAGATGTGGCCACCCGTCTGCAGTTGGGCTGGGTTCTCGACGGCACATTGAACAAGGTGCTATTGCCTGAAATGGCACGCAAAAACACACGGGCAGGGCAGGCGGTCGAACTGCTGGGGGCATCGCTACCCGTGACCTTGAAGGCCGATCGCAAGGCCGCTCCCGTGATCGAGTTCAATGCGGCGCCCAACCTGCGGCTCGATAGCGTGCGGGTCGAGGTGTGGTCGGGCATGCGCCCGTCCTCGCCCATTGAGCTGCTGATGGCCTGGGTGCCTATCCTGCTGGGCGTGGCGGCCTTGGGTTTTGTGTGGTGGGCGCGGCGGATCTAGGAGGCAAACAAAACTCCCCTGGCGTCGTTGTTTCGTCTTGTCGTACTGTGTGTGACGGAACGCCTAGCCAGGGTCGCTTCGCTGGGTGTTGTTAGCCGCTCTTCGGGCGGTGTAACTCATTGCTTCGGCCCGTCATCGTGGCGCGGCGTCTCTTAAGATGCCCCGCCTGCGGTTGTCGCTGCGGGGAATCCAATGTCAGGAGAAGCCATGCCCCCCATTTTGCAAAGTGCCCGTGCCTGGCCGCGAGGCGCGCTGTGCGCCCTGGCCCTGTGGGCGGGGGGCGTGGCTGCGCAGACCGATGCCAACCCGCAGGTGCCCTCGGTGCTCAAGCAATGGCATGTGGCTTATGACGTGGCGAAGGATGGCCGTGCGTCGTATACCTACACCGTGCTGAACCAGGTTGCGCTGCCCAGCGCGCTGGAGGACCTGAAGTCTTTTGCGTTCTCGTTCAGCACCGGTATCCAGAAGGGCCAGATGCTGGAGGCCTACACCCTCAAGCAGGACGGGCGGCGCATCGACGTACCTCCCGGCAATTACCAGACCCAAGCGAATGATGGTCGCAACGGCGGCGCGCCGCTGTTGTCCGACCGCACGCGCATCTCGGTCGTATTTCCGGACTTGGCTGTGGGCGATTCTGTCGGGCTGACCTACCGCATCGACGACAAGGAGGCCATGTTCCCGGGGCAGTTCTCGGCGGTGCACCAGTTTTCTCCCTATGGCGTGCACGAGGACAGCCAGATCACCCTGCGCGTGGCCAAGGGTTTGGACCTGCGCTTTGAGGCGCATGGCCTGCAGGAGCAGCCCGAGACGACCGAAGGGGACGCTACGGTGCGCCAATGGCGCTATCGCAACCCCCAGCCGCATTCCTGGGACGAAGCGGATGCCGGTATCTGGCGCATGGACGAAATGCCTGTGCTGCTAGTCAGCAGCTTTGCCG
>JAUYGP010000471.1 GCA_030690515.1 Giesbergeria sp. | reverse complement strand
CCGTGCCTCCGCTGGCAATGTCGGGGCTGGTCAGGGTGAATGCAGTCATGGGCCGTCTCCTGGGTTGTACAAAATGAGCAAGAAAAACAACTCTAGCGCTTTACTGGCAATCGCTATATGCTATTTTTTTCATAGCAATTCATTCAAATTCTGCCTTCTTCCACCGCATGGCAGGCAATGCGGATACCGCCCAGATTCAAGAGCTGCGGGCGCTCGCTGCGGCAGCGGTCGTTGGCATGCGGGCAGCGTGGATTGAAGGCGCAGCCCGGCGGCGGGCTGAGCGGATTGGGCACCTCGCCCTGCACGGGGGTGCGCGCCTTGCCGGTGTCGTGCATCTTTGGAATAGCGTCGAGCAGCATGCGCGTGTAGGGGTGGCGCGGGGTATCGAACAGCGTGTGCTTGTCGGCCAGTTCCACCAGGCGGCCCAGGTACATCACGCCCACCTGGTCGCTCACGTGGCGCACCACCGCCAGGTTGTGGCTGATGAACAGGTAGGTGAGCTGCCGCTCGCGCTGCAGGTCTTTCATGATGTTAAGCACCTGCGCCTGCACCGACACATCGAGCGCGCTGGTAGGTTCGTCGCAGACGAGAAACTCGGGCTCGGTGGCCAGAGCGCGCGCAATCGAGATGCGCTGGCGCTGTCCGCCCGAGAACTGGTGCGGGTACTTCACCATGTCCAGCGGCGACAGGCCCACGGACTTGAGCAGTTCGCCCACGCGCGCTTTCAGCTCGGCCTTGTCGGTGATCAGGCCATGCTCCTTGAGCGGCTCACCGACGATGTCTTCCACCAGCCAGCGCGGGTTCAGGCTGGCGTAGGGGTCCTGAAAAATCATCTGAATGCGCCGGCGCATGGCCCGCGCATCCTTGCCCTTGAAAGCGGCATGTGCGTCCTGGCCATCAAAGGTGAGGCCGCCGCGCGTGGGCTCGTACAGGCCCACCAGCAGGCGAGCCACCGTGCTCTTGCCACAGCCGGACTCGCCCACCAGGGCCAGGGTTTTGCCTTTTTCGATCTC
This sequence comes from Giesbergeria sp., assembly GCA_030690515.1. Lineage (GTDB taxonomy): Bacteria > Pseudomonadota > Gammaproteobacteria > Burkholderiales > Burkholderiaceae_C > Simplicispira. Next base: position 2,929 of record JAUYGP010000471.1, on the reverse strand, counting down.
GAAACCCACGCCATCGACCGCGTGCAGCAGCGCGCGCGGCTTGCGCTCGATCATGCGGTTGAGCCAGGGGGCGGACACATCAAAGGTCATGGCCAGGTCGTGCGCCTGCACGAGGGCCGTGCTGTGCACGGGAGCTGCGGCGCTCATGCGGCCACCCCAGCTTTCGCCCCGGCATGCAGCCAGCAGGCAGCGCGGGTGCTGCCTGCCTCCATCAGGTCGGGGCGTTCACGCAGGCAGCGGTCAAACGCGCTGGCGCAACGCGGGTGGTAGGCACACCCTGCAGGAATGGCATTGAGGCGCGGCATGGCTCCATCGATCTGGTTCAGGCGCTCGCGGTCTTGCTCCATATCGGGAATGGAGGCCATGAGGCCGCTGGTGTAGGGGTGCGAGGGCTGGTTGATGACGTCGTGCACCGGGCCGATCTCGGCGATGCGGCCGGCATACAGCACGGCCACACGGTCGCAGGTCTCGGCGATCACGCCCATGTCGTGCGTGATCAGCATCACCGCAGCACCCCGCGATTTGCAGATGCTCTTGAGCAGCTGGATGATCTGCGCCTGGATGGAGACATCGAGCGCGGTGGTCGGCTCGTCGGCCACGATCAGCTTGGGCTCGGCCGCCAGCGCCAGGGCAATCACCACGCGCTGGCGCATGCCGCCCGAGAACTGGTGCGGAAAATGATCGACCCGCTGCTCGGCCGCTGGAATGCCCGTGTCCTGCAGCAGCTGGATGGCCCGCTGGCGCGCCTCGGCCGGGCTGACCGGCAGGTGCGCCAGAATGGTTTCAGTCAGCTGGCGGCCCACGGTGTAGAGCGGATTGAGCGAGGTCAGCGGGTCCTGGAAGATGGCGCCAATCTGCCGCCCCCGGATGTGGCGCATCTCGTCGTGTCCGAGGTGGTCGATGCGCCGACCTTCCAGCAAAATCTGGCCCGAGGCCACGCGGCCCGGAGGTTCGAGCAGGCCAATGATGGCCGCACCCGTGAGCGACTTGCCCGCGCCGGACTCGCCCACCACACCCAGGATCTCGCCGGGGGCGATGGAAAAAGAAATATCGTCCAGGGCGCGCAGGGTACCGCGACGGCCGGGAAATTCAACAACGAGGTTTTTGACTTCGAGGAGAGACATATCAGAGACTCACAGTGCTGTGCGCTGCACGCAGTAGATAGAACAGGGGCGGCCTGGGCCAACGGCAAAGCCGCTCTGGGGGTTGTTCTCCATTGCTTTAGCGCAGACGGGGGTTCAGTGCATCACGGAGCCAGTCACCCAGCAAGTTCACCGACAGAGCAATCAATACCAGCATGACACTAGGGAAGACGGTGATCCACCACTCGCCCGAGAACAGGTAGTCATTGCCAACGCGGATCAGCGTGCCCAGCGAAGGCGATGTGGGCGGCGCGCCCACCCCCAGAAAGGACAGCGTGGCCTCGGTGATGATGGCCGTGGCGACCTGGATAGTGGCCAACACCATCACCGGGCCCATCACATTGGGCAGCACATGCTTGCGCATGATGCGCAGGGGCGACACGCCCGTGACGCGCGCGGCCTGCACGTATTCCTTGTTGCGCTCCACCAGGGTAGAGCCGCGCACGGTGCGTGCGTACTGCACCCAGCCGGTGAGTGAAATGGACAGGATGAGCACACCAAAGGCCAGCGACTCATGCGCATGCGGGAACAGCGCCCGGCCTACACCGGCGATCAGCAGGGCCACCAGAATGGCCGGGAAAGACAGCATGACATCGCACAGGCGCATGAGCACGGCGTCGATCCAGCCGCCGCGAAACCCCGCCAGCAGCCCCAAGGCCACGCCCACCACCACCGACAGAATCACCGAAGCGATCCCCACGATCAGCGAGATGCGTGCGCCATAGATCAACGCCGAGAGAATGTCGCGCCCCTGGTCATCCGTGCCCAGGAGGTACTTGGACGTGCCCTCGGCACTCCAGGCCGGCGGCAGCCGGGCATCGCTCAGTTCCAACGTAGCCAGATCAAAGGGGTTGTGCGGCGCCACCCATCCGGCAAAGACCGAACAGAACAGGCAAATCAGCGCAATCGCGGCGGCCAGCATGGCCATGGGCGATGTGCGAAAGCTGTAGCCCACATCGCTGTCAAACCAGCGTGCAAGAGTTGTTTTCATTGTGTGAATCCAAGGGTCGACCAGCAACGCACGGCGCTTGTGGCGGCCGTGCGTTGCAACTGCGGGTAGGTCGCTGCGATCGTGTGCAGATTACTTGTTGATGCTCATCCACTTGAAGGGCATGTAGTTGTCGGCCAGTTGCACCAGCTTGACCTTCTTGCTCACGCCCCAGGCCAATGCCTGCTGGTGCAGCGGCAGGTGGCCGATGTCTGCCGAATGCAGGTCGAAAGCCTCCTTGATCATGGCGTTGCGCTTGGCGGTATCGGTCTCCGCCTGGATCTTCTTCGTCAGCTCGTCCACCTTGGGGTTGCAATACGCGCCCAGGTTGAACTGGCCCGTACCCTTGTCATCCACGCAGGCCATGAGCGCATTGAGGGCGTTGTGGGCATCGTAGGTGGAGGGGGTCCAGCCCAGCATGTAGAAACTGGTGTCGCGGCGCAGCACCTTGGGGAAATAGGTGCCCTTGGTTTCTGCCTGCAGATTGATCTTGACGTTGATGCGCGACAGGTTGGCGGCCACCGCCTGGCAAATGCGATCGTCATTCACGTAGCGATCGTTGGGGCAATTCATCGACACTTCAAAGCCATTGGAGTAGCCCGCCTCGGCCATGAGCTTCTTGGCGGCTTCCACGTCGTAGGGCAGACGCTTGGCGTCGGGCTGAAAACCATTGATGCCGGGGCCCACCATCAGCGCCGACGGGTTGGACGCACCGCGCATCACCGTCTTCTTGATGCCTTCGATGTCGATCGCCTGGTAGAAGGCCTGGCGCACGCGCTTGTCCTTGAAGGGATTTTTG
>JAUYGP010000468.1 GCA_030690515.1 Giesbergeria sp. | reverse complement strand
GGACGTTGTGCGTGAGTCAAAGCGCCACAACAAGGGCGCACGACCGACCACGCTCTACACCGTCAATCCAAAGGCTTTGTCGACATCGTCCAGTTTGTCGCAATAAGCATTTTTAAACCTTCTTTTCTTTCTATATCAATGACTTACGAAAAAAGGAAACGACCCCCGTCGACACGTCGACAAACTCGACAAACCCAAGCGGCGCAGAAGCTGACCAAGGGGGTGAGGCGGTGTCGAGTTTGTCGGGTTTGTCGACTTTGTCGACGTGTCGACGGGGTGGTAATTCAGTTGGGCGCATCCCCGTGTGCCGAGGCAATGAACGCATCTACCAGGAGTTTCGTATGAGCATCAGCATGAACGTGAAAATCAGTGGCTTGAAAGAGCTGCAGGCAGAGTTGGCAGGCTTTTCCGAGCGGCGCCTTCGTGCAGCCGCCGCAACAGGCCTTACCCGTACGGCAAATCGTATGGCAGTCGAATGGCAAAAAGAGATCGACACCAAGTTCGACCAGCCAACGGCATTCACCAAGAAGGCCGTGCGCGTTGAGAAGGCGCGGGCCGACAAGCTGACGGCCAAGGTTGCGCTGAAGGATGTGAACCGCTCTGGTGGGTTGTCGCAGAACGAATACTTGCAGCAGCACGAGCTGGGGGGCAGCCGCTTGGTCAAGAAGTTCGAGCGGGCGCTGATCGCATCGGGCGCCATGCCGCAGGGCTACATCACCGTGCCCGGCAAAGGTGCGGACCGCAACGGCAACGGAAACGTTCCTCGGTCCATCATCATCGCGGTCATATCGCAACTGGGAACGGACTTCTCGGTGGGCTATCAGCAGACCATCAGCAAGGACGCGGCCAAGCGTGCCAAGTCCCAGGCGCGCCATGGCAAGCGCTACTTCGTCATGCCGGTGGGCAATGGTCGCGTGAGCCCTGGCGTTTACGTGCGTGGTGCTGACCGCACCATGAAGATGGTGTTCGCCTTCAAGCAGGTTGTGAACTACAGCCGCAAGCTGACGCTGCAGTCGTCGGCATCGGACAAGGTGCAGGCCATCGCTGCCAAGGAATTTGACCGAGCCATCGATGAACAACTTGCACGACTGAGGGCGAAGGGATGATGGCGCGTCGCGTTGCATCAACCCTGTGCGGACGGGTCCTTTTTGGCGAGGGGGCCGCGAGGGTTCATGTTGGCGCGTTGTCGCGCTAGTGCATGGGTAAACAAAAGAGTAAGCAGTGAGCAGTAAGCAGGGAGGTAAGCAGTGAGCAACACAAAGACACTTTCACAGAATGCAATTGGCCGCGAACTGGGTTTGTCGTCGGCCAACATGACGAAACTTCGCAAACAAGGCTGCCCCATGGATTCGGTCGAAGCGGTGCGAGCCTGGCGCCTGGAGCGGCAGAGCATCGCTCAGCGGAAGCCTGAGCCAAGGCGTGCTACGAACCCGGCAGTTACCCAGTTTGCGCACGCCGAGGCATGCATGCAGGCCGCCGCCGCGATGCTTGAGGTGGGTGCATCCCTTGATGCCTTCGCACCGACTCTGCGGGCCGCGCTGGCTGCTGTGCCACCACATGCGCGTGATCGCGTGCAACTGAACCCTGGCGTGATGAACGTGCTACTGGCGCCTGTCCTGGCGCTCATCCCTCCGCGTGAATCAAACCCGCTCAACGATGATGGGACCCCTGCCTACGTGGAGGGGCGAATGAGCGATGCTGACGCGCAGGAGACTGGCGCGTTTTGGTATGAGGTGGCGGCTGGTGAGTGGGTGTTTCCAAAAGTCCCTGGTGGAAATTTCGCGGGTCCTTTTGGCGAGGGAGCCGGGCGGGTTCATGCTGGCGCGCTCTTGGACTGTTCCGCGACTCTCCTAAGGGGGCTATGACATGGCAGTGATTGACCTATCCATGCAGGGCACCCAGACGGCCCTGGCTGAACTGGTGGGAGTGACCCAGCCCACCATCTCCAACCTGATGACCGATGGCAAGATTCCGGCCACGGGCACCTTGGGCGAACTACTGCGGGCCTACTGCGCCCGCTTGCGCGACCAGGCTGCAGGACGTATGGGCGAGAACACCACCCTCGACCTGGTGCAGGAACGCGCAGCCCTGGCCCGCGAGCAGCGCGAAGGGCAGGCCATCAAGAACGCCGTCGCCCGCAAAGAGTACGCACCGATAGGGCTGCTGGCCGATGTGCTGGGCATGGCATCCAGTGCCGTGGTGGACCGCTTCGACCAGCTCGAAGGCCAGTTGCGTAAAGCATGCCCCGACCTGCCCGACGAGGCCCGCACCGTGGTGCAGACAGTCATTGCATCGGCCCGCAACGAATGGATACGCAGCACCGCAAACATCGTGTGCGATGGACTCGACGCCATGGTGGCCGCGCCGGACGAAGAGGACCAGGAGGCCCCCGAGCCGGACGAAGGGGGCGCACTATGACCGCATCCATAAACCCATGGGCCGCCCTGCTGCCACCCGTCGCCCACACCCCGGACGGGCTGGAGACGATCACCGATGTGCTGGTGGCGCTATCCGATGGCGCCCCCGTGCCGCAGCGGGCCGCCGAACACCTGGCGCAGGCCCTGCGCCCGTGTCTGACCGGCGACAACGACATTGCAGGCCGCCTGGGGCTGCGTGCGCCCCGGCGTGGTGGCGCCCATGAGGCACCGGCCGCCCTGGCTAAAAAGCTGCGACGCGACGCCCTTGTCAGGGCGCTGGTGACGGACATGGGGCCGCCCACGGCGACCGGCGCCCTGGTTCTTCAAATGCTATGGAGCTACTTCTACACCTACCCGCAAGACCCGGCAGACCACGCGGGCCGGTCAAGAAGCTTCCCGCTGCTATGCGAGCTTGCCGGATCACACAGCGAACCCCTGAGCCATCGGCAAATCCTGCGCATCGCAAACGGCGAACCCGCCTACACCCGGCGCTGCAAAAAATGACGTGAAAACCGTTTGAATGTCATTCGCGTGGGTCATTCGACACTTGGTGCAAGTCCACTTGGTGCAAGTCCACTTGGTGCCGCAATGAACCACGCAGCAAAAACCCCTCACACCCCGCCCCGCAAGGTCCGCCTTTGGCCCGGCCTGCGGCTTGAAATCTGCGGGCAAAACGCCGCCACGCAGTTGACGCCCGATGAGGCCCTGGCCCTGGCTAATTCCATCGTCATGCACGCCCGCGAGAGCCTCTACCAGGCCGCCCAAAACTCACGGCACCCCGCCATGCCCTGCTCCGGGCTAGTGGCACGCGCAACCCCCGATTGCACCACGCTTTCACTGTGGCACCAGAGCGCCGAGCTGGTGGCCACATTGACCCGTGCGCAGTCTGACCAGCTTGCAAAAACCATCGTCAGCCAAAACGGCCACCTGCAAATTGTTGGTGGTATCCATCAATTCAACATCCCCGCATCATCATGACAACAGAGCTTTTGAACCCCCAATCGACCGCCGCCAAAATCCAACAGAGGATCGAAGGATTCCACGCCGAGACGCTGCGCGAGATCGAGGCCATGGACTCCGAGATCGAAAGCAAGCTGTCGCTAAGGGCCGAGGTTGAAAGATCAATCTGCCTGGAAGATGCAGCCGCCGCCATTGAGGCATCCATCCGGCATTCGCTGGCCGATGCGCGGAGACACTTCGACTCAGATGCGGCGTGTTCTGTTCTCCTCTCTGCCCACGAAGACACGCTGACCATTTGCAGTAACGCGAACGGGGAAAGAAAAGCCCAATCTCGCACCAAGATACGGATGGATTTACTTCCGTTCGACGTGCGCCCCATCACGGTCTTGGCATTGCTGTGGGGCGACAAGGAAATCAAGGCTTTTGCCAAAACTGCGGCACTGGCTGCGGGCGCGAAGCCAGCCCCCGATGGCCTGCGCGTAGATGAAGCCCTTGGGCGCTCCAACAAGCTATACGCGGAAATCATGGCCCTGGAAGAAGCTCGCCAATCTGCTGTTGCCGCCCTGGGCGGACTCTCCAAAATTACGCTTGCCGAGATGGCGAAAGAGAAGTTTCAGCCTGTTTTCAGCACCATGGAACCGACACCCCCGCCCACCGTGAAGGTTATGGGAGCCGATGGCGTGATGCATCCCTACCGGTCGGACCCCTTCGCGTGGCGGGGTGATTGAGTTTTGAAAGCCCCGGTTTTTTCCTTGTTGTACCGGGGTGCCGTGGCGGTTGTGGGATGCGGGTCCCGTGGCCGTTGGACTGGTAGCGGACGCGCCTTGGCGGGCGCTGTGAGCCAGTCACCTTACCCTCATGATCTATCCCGCCCCCTGCGCGCCCGCTGACGGCACCCAGCCCTTGAGCCTGGAACAGCTTTGCGCCTGGCCGCAGCAAGAGCAGCGAGATGCGTTTCAACACCTGCCCCGGTGCCGACGCCTTGCGTCGCGCGCAACCCTGGCAGACCCGCCCCAAGCTCCCCGACCCGCTGCGGCAAACTGCTGTGCATGAGGCTCGGCACATCGTCCTGATTCAGCGGGTGGCCTTGCACGTCCTGCAGGCGCGATGGGCTGACGTTGAGGTGGTGGCTGCAGAGATGCTGAGCTGCTGTGCTGTGGCCGCTGGAGGGCCTGACAGCTGAGCAGTGGGGGCACTTTTGGGGGCACTTCTGAAAAACGAAAAACAAAAACCAAGCATTTATGCGGGTTTCAGGCTGTTTTATGAATGTCACCATCCATTAAGCAAGCAAACAAGCGCCTTTCGGGGCGCTTTTTTGTTGTGCGCCCAGCATGGGCGCACTCCTGGAGGTGCAAGTCCTCCCGCGAGCTGGTCACAGTGAGCGAAGTGAAGCGCAACTGCATGAGGGTGACCGAGTGTGGAAAGGAAGCGTGAAGCGTAAATCATGAGCCGATGAAC
>JAUYGP010000458.1 GCA_030690515.1 Giesbergeria sp. | reverse complement strand
CAGGGTGTTGTCGCAGGTGCGGTCCATGCGCAGCGGCAGGGTTTCGATGCCTTGCAGCGTAAGCCAGGCGTTGAACGGCGAAATGGCGGCACCCATGTTGCGCAGCGGCACCACGCGCGCACGGCCAATGTAGGCGGCGGCGCCCAGGGCCTCGGTGTAGACGACGCCGTGGTAGCTCACGTCGGGCTCGTTCAGGCGCTTGAAGCGGGCTTTGTGCTCGGCCCAGGGAAACTTGCCGCTGTCCACGATGATGCCGCCGATGCTGTTGCCGTGGCCGTTCATGTACTTGGTGAGGGCGTGCACCACGATGTCAGCGCCGTGCTCGATGGGGCGGCATAGGTAGGGGCTGGGCACGGTGTTGTCTACGATGAGCGGAACGCCCGCGTTGTGCGCCACCTTGGCCAGCGCGGCGATGTCAGTGACGTTGCCCAGCGGGTTGCCGATGGATTCACAGAACACCGCCTTGGTGCGCGCGTCGATCAGCTTGGCAAAGCTGGCCGGATCGCGCGGGTCGGCAAAGCGCACCTCAATGCCCTGTTGCGGGAAGGTGTGGGCAAACAGGTTGTAGGTGCCGCCGTAGAGCGTGCTGGCCGAGATGATGTTGTCACCCGTCTCTGCAATGGTCTGGATGGCTGCCGTGATGGCCGCCATGCCCGAGGCCATGGCCAGGGCCGCCACGCCGCCTTCCAGGGCCGCCACGCGCTGTTCCAGCACGTCGGTGGTCGGGTTCATGATGCGGGTGTAGATATTGCCCGCCACCTTCAGGTCGAACAGGTCGGCGCCGTGCTGGGCGTTGTCGAACGCATAGGCCACAGTCTGGTACAGCGGCACTGCAGCAGATTTGGTGGTGGGGTCGGGCGTGTAGCCGGCGTGGACGGCCAGGGTTTCGATATGCATGGGTGAATGTCCCTTTGGATTGGTGGTGTGCCATGGGCCCGCATGGTGCGGTGCCTCGCCTATTTTTGCATTGCTTGCGCTTGGGGCGTTCGAATTGTTTGCTATGTGCTTATTTTTTTACCGTGCCGTGGGGCGGGGGCGGGTCTAGCGGCTCGTCCATGGCATTGCCCCCGCAGGCATGTCGGCGTCGCCAGATTTTCTCGATCTCGACCGCACCATAGACCACGGCCGCCGCTGCCAGACATACCGCCAGTTCCAGCGCGCTTAGTGGCGCGGTTTTAAAGATGGGGTTGAGAAAAGGCACGTAGATGGTGGCCATTTGCAGCACGAAGGTCAGCAGCACGGCGTAGAGCAACGGGCGGTTGCTGCCCAGGCCCAGACGCCAAAGGGGCTCGCTCTCCGACCGGATGGCCAGCACATGCGCCATTTGGGCCAGGGTGAGTACCGTGAATACCATGGTTTGCCAGTGGGCATGGCCGGTGTGCAAGGCCCAGGCCTGCACGGCCAGGCACAACCCGGCAATCAGCAGGCCCATGCCCAGAATGTGCTGCCACATGCCATGGGCAAACAGGCTCTCGCCCGGCGGCCTGGGCGGGCGCTGCATGATGCCGCGCTCGGCCGGTTCGGCCGCCAGAGCCAGGCCGGGCAGGCCATCGGTGACCAGATTGACCCACAGGATGTGGATAGGCAGCAGCGGAATGGGCAGAAACAGCAGTGGTGCGAGGAAGATGGTCCAGACCTCACCCGAGTTGCCTGTCATGGCATAGCGCACAAACTTGCGGATGTTGTCGTAGATGCGCCGACCTTCCCTCACTGCCGCCACGATGGTGGCGAAGTTGTCGTCCAGCAGCACCAGGCTGCTGGCTTCGCGTGCCACATCAGTGCCGCCGCGCCCCATGGCCACGCCAATGTCGGCCCGTTTGAGGGCGGGTGCGTCGTTCACGCCATCGCCGGTCATCGCGACGAAATGTCCCTGGGCTTGTAGCGCTTCGACAATGCGAATTTTTTGTGCCGGATCGACCCGGGCATATACGCGCACCTGCTCGACCTGTGCGCGCAGCTCTGCATCGTCCAGCATGGCCAGGTCGGCGCCGGTGAGGACAGGTGCATCGCTGCGGGTCACGATACCCAGGCGGTGTGCTATGGCGCGTGCTGTGGCGGGGTGGTCGCCGGTGATCATCACGGGGGTGATGCCCGCGCTGATGCAGTCGCGCACGGCGGCCTGCGCCTCAGGGCGGGGCGGATCGATGAGGGCGATCAGGCCCAGCAGTTCGAGCTGGCTTTCTACGGCATCGAGTGCATTGGTATCAGGCAGGCAAGCATGGTGGCGCCGGGCCAGGGCCAGCACGCGCAGGCCCTGTGCGGCCAGGGTGGAGGCGGTGGCCAGCACGCAGGCTCCGTCGAGCGGGGTGGTGCCTTCGGGCGTCCATTGCACGGTGCAGCGCGGCAGCACCGATTCGGGCGCACCCTTGGTGTAGGCCACAAAGCCATCGCCTTCGCGGTGGAAGGTCGTCATGCGTTTGCGGTCGGAATCGAAAGGCTGCTCCTGCACGCGCGGGCATGTGTGGTTCAGTTGGTCTTTGTCCAGCCCGCCTGCGTGTGCAGCCAGCACCAGGGCGGTTTCGGTGGGGTCGCCCACCCAGGGGGTGGCCGTGGCCGGTGTGTCGCTGTCCTGGGTGCCGTTGTGCCCGTGGCGCACTGCGTCGTTGCACAGGGCTGCGGCGCGCAGCGCTTCGTGGTGCACGGGGCTGGGCAGGGCGTCGCCTGGTGTCCAGCGTTGGCCCAGGGCCAGCAGTTGTTCTGCGTGCATGCGGTTCTGGGTGAGGGTGCCGGTTTTGTCGGAGCAAATGGTGGTGACCGAGCCCAGAGTTTCGACCGAAGGTAGGCGGCGCACCAGCGCATGCACGGCCACCATGCGGCGTGCGCCCAGTGCCAGTAGCACCGTCACCACCGCAGGCAGCGCTTCGGGGATGGCGGCAACGGCCAGGCTGATGGCCGTGAGTGCCATCAGCAAGGGAGCCTCACCGCGCAGAACACCCACCACGAAAACAATCGCGCAGATGCCCAGCACCGCCAGTGCCAGGCGCTTGCCGAATGCGGCCAGGCGCAATTGCAAGGGCGTGCTGCGGTCCTCACTGTCGAGCAACCGGGCCACTTTGCCCAGTTCGGTGTGCATGCCGGTGGCCACCACCAGGCCACGGGCTCGGCCATGGGTGGCGGTGGTGCCCTTGAATGCCATGTTGGTGCGGTCGCCCAGGGCACTGGCTTCTTCAAAGGCCAGGGTACCGGTCTGCTTGGCGACGGTGACCGATTCGCCTGTCAGCGCAGACTCGTCCACCTGCAGTTGCGCTATCTCGATGAGGCGCAGGTCGGCTGGAATCTGGTTTCCTGCCTCCAACAGCACGATGTCGCCCGGCACCAGGGCGCTGGCGGCCAGGTCCTGCACTTCTCCGCCGCGCAGCACGGTGGCATGCGCAGCCGCCAGTTGCTGCAGCGCCGCCATGGCCTTGTCGGCGCGCCAGGCCTGCACAAAACCAATGACGGCATTGAGCACCACGATGACCAGAATCACCAGTGTGTCTGTCAGTTCTCCCACCAGGCCTGAAACGATGGCGGCGCCCAGCAGCACCAGAACCATGAAATCCTTGAATTGATCGACCAGCAGACGGGGCCATCCGTACGATGCGGTGCCGGTAAGTTCGTTCGCGCCATGCAGGGTGGCGCGGCGTCCCGCTTCGTCGGGATGCAGGCCGGTGTCGGGGTCCACACCATGGGCGCGGGCCAGGTCCGGGATGTCGCGCAGGTGTGCGCCGTCCGTGGGCGCAGGGGCATCGGGGGATGGCTGGGACGGGTCAGTTGCCATGCAGAAAAATCACGTAGGTATTGAGCAGGTAGACCGCCACAAGGGCCAAGCTGACGGCGCCTACGGCGCGCAGAACCCGGTCGCGTGGACGGAAGAAAAGGCCGACCATGGCCAGGCCGGTCATCACGATGGCCGACGCGGCCGAGACGGCGTGCACCAGCGATACGTCAGCCAACAGGGCGCCCTGGCGGTAAAAAAGGTCGTCTACGGCAATGATGGTGACGTTGAACAGGTTGCTGCCCAGGAGGTTGCCAATTGCCATGTCGAGCGCACCCAGGCGCAGGGCCGACAGGGTGACGGCCAGCTCCGGCAGGGTGGTGGCCATGGCCACGAACAGGCTGCCGACAAAACTGCGGTTCCAGTCCATGGCGCGCGCCAGGTCAATCGCAGCGAAGGGCAGCCATAACCCTGCGAGCACCACCACCAGCGCCGCCAGTGCAAAGCGCGCAATGGCCTGGCGCAGCAAGGTGCTTGCGGGGGAGGCAGCAGGCTCCACGTCCGCTTCGATCGGGTGGGCGCGTTCATAGGCAAAGACAACGCGCATGGCGACCACATACAACACCAGCATGACGGGCGTCATCAGCCCCAGCCCCCAGCGTGAAGCCTGGGTGGCTGGGTCGGTGGCGGGATGTGGCGCTAGTTGGCCGATCAGCAAGCCCAGCAGCAAAAAGCCCAGCAGCACCACGCCGAAAGCAGCGGCCAGCACATGGCCCCGGTTGGCGCGGCTCCAGACGGGTTCGCGCCGGTGCAGCAGGTCGATCACCACGAGAAACGCCAGGTTCAGCACGCAACTGCCCACAGCATTGCCCACCGCCAGGTTAGGCGCCTGGGCCAGGGTCACGCTGGTAATGCCGGTGGCCAGCTCGGGCAGAGAGGTGACGCTGGCAACCAGCGTCAGGCCAATCCAGCTCCCCGACAGCCCGGTGTGCCGCGCGATGGCATCGCCATAGCGCGAGAGCTGAAAGCCTGCGGTACCGATCAAGGCTGCGCAGGCAGCAAACTGCATCCAGGCCCAGGCAGCGGCACTCATGCGGCCAGGAGCTTCCAGGCAAAAGGCGATGAAACAGGGCGGTGCAGTGAGAGGCTGGGCATGGTGCTTTCCAGGGCCCGTAGGGTGCCGCGCATCATGGCGCCCGCTGCGGACGGTGGGTGTAAAAGTGGACTGGAGTTTCGTGCGCCTGCTGGAGCACATGGCGTTTGATTTTGCCGACGACATGCATTTCACAGGGCTTGCAGTCAAAGCGCAAGGTCAGTCGCTCGTTTCCGTTGACCAGTGTCAAGGGTTCGGCGCGAATCGTGCCCTGCACCCCTGTGATGCCCTTGGCTTGTTTTGGGCACAGGCTCAAGGAATAACGCACGCAGTGTTTGGTGATCATCAGGCTGACTTCGCCTTCTTCCTCGTGGCTCTCGTAAGCCGATGCGACCACCTTGACACCATGACGTACGTAAAAATCACGTGCCTTGTGGTTGTATACGTTGGCCAGGTAGGTCAGCGTGTCCTCGGGGTAGGGCACTGGGGGCTCTACCGGCTGCGCTCGTTGCAGGCGCACCCAGCCATGGTTGCGCGCGGCCTCAAGGCTGACCAGGGCATCGCGGCGCAAGGGGTTGAGCACCGAGGCCGGTATGAACCAGGACTGGGAGAGCTGCAAGTAGATGTCGTTCACGGCAAAGTGGCTGCTGCCAAAGCGGCCCAGTTGATCGCGCAGGCTGGCCTCGGCCTGGGCCGCGTCCTGCGCAGTCTGGTGGGACTGGGCTACCTCGGCCGTGCCTGTGAAGCCGTCCTCGTCCGTCAGCGTGAGGGCGAATCCATGGGCGGTTTCGGCCAGTTGTACCCACAGGCCGATGCGCCGGTCGCTCGACTTGCGGTCGAGGCCGCGCACCCAATCCATGTCCCGGTTGCGGTTGATCTCTGTGCCCTGGCGCAGGTCCTTGAAGCCTTCCATCGGATCTTTGGGGAAGACACGCCACTGGGTGGCACTGCGCGGTGATACGGGTTCAGCGCGGTTGATGGCCAAGCCGACCAGTTCCTTTTGCAGGTTGTAGTAGCACAGACCGTCGCCGTTGTGCAGCACGGTTGCGGGGTTGCTCACTTCCAGTTCCACGAAATTGGGCCCCAGTTTTGTCACCCAGCCAATGGCCTGGCCGGGGTTCTTGGGGGTGTCGAAGGCGCCAATGTCGTCTTTGCGTCCGTTGACGAAGTAGTCGGTGAACTCGCGGTTGAAGTTTTGCAGTGGATCGGGCGTGAAGGTGAAGCGGGTACGGCCGCTGGAGGCGCGGGCCAGCGGGTGGGCAGAGTTTTCTCGCTCGTCGATGATTTCATCGAGCAAGGTGCGGTAGTGGGCGGTGATGTTCTTCACGTAGCCCATGTCTTTGTAGCGTCCTTCGATTTTGAAGCTGCGCACCCCTGCGTCGATGAGCGTACGCAGGTTATCGCTCTGGTTGTTGTCTTTCATTGAGAGCACATGCTTGTCGTGTGCAACGAAGCGGCCCTGCGCGTCGGTCACCTGGTAGGGCAGGCGGCAGGCCTGGCTGCAGTCGCCCCGGTTGGCGCTGCGGCCCGTTTGGGCGTGGCTGATGTTGCACTGGCCGCTGTAGGCCACGCACAGTGCGCCATGGATGAAAAACTCGATACTGCAACGCTCGGGGTCGGTGGCGGCGCGCACGGCGGCAATCTGTTGCACGGTCAGTTCGCGCGCCAACACGATCTGGCTTAGGCCAGCGTCTTGCAGAAAACGTGCCTTTTCGGGCGTGCGGATATCGGTCTGCGTGCTGGCGTGCAACTGGATCGGCGGCAGGTCGATCTCCAGCAACCCC
>JAUYGP010000456.1 GCA_030690515.1 Giesbergeria sp. | reverse complement strand
GGGACGAAACCATTCGTCCCGGCACATCGGTCGAATCGCTCGCCAAGCTCAATCCTTCGTTTGAAATGATGGGCGCCATGGGCTTCGACTCGACGGCGCTGGACAAAGACACCACCGTCGAAAAAATACGCCACGCTCACCATGCGGGCAATTCCTCAGGCATTGTCGATGGTGCCGCGCTGATGCTGTTGGGCAGCAAGGCGGCGGGCGACAAGGCAGGCCTCAAGCCCCGTGCCCGTGTGCGCATGTGCGCCGTCATCGGCTCCGAGCCCACCATCATGCTGACCGGCCCTACGCCCGCGTGCCGCAAGGCGCTGGCCAAGGCGGGCATGGCAGCATCCGACATCGACCTGTGGGAAATCAACGAGGCTTTTGCCACCGTGCCGATGAAGACGGCCCGCGACTTGGGTGTCTCGCTGGACCGCGTGAATGTGAACGGCGGTGCCATCGCCATGGGCCACCCCTTGGGCGCCACAGGCGCCATGATTCTCAGCACGGCGCTGGATGAGCTTGAGCGTACCGGCAAGTCCACCGCCCTGACTACCTTGTGCGTCGGTGCCGGCATGGGCATCGCCACCATCATCGAACGTGTTTGAGCAGAGGCCCACAATGACACAACAAAATTCTGTCACCTTCGCGGTGGATGCCAATGGCATTGGCCTGGTCACTTTCGATCAGCCTGGCCGCGTCATGAATGTGCTCACGCCCGATCTGCTGGGCGGGTTTGCCACCCTCCTGGAGCGCCTGGAGAAAGAGGACGGCCTCAAAGGCCTGGTGCTCACCTCGGGCAAGTCCAGCTTCATCGTCGGCGCGGATATCGATCAGCTCCACCAGATCACGACGGTCGAACAGGCTTTCCAGTTGGGCGAGGAGCTCAAGGCGCTGATGCGCCGTATGGAGAAATGCGGCAAGCCCGTCGTGGCAGCCCTGAACGGCACCACGCTGGGCGGTGGTCTGGAGCTGGCACTGGCCTGCCATGCACGCTTTGCTATTGACGACCCCAAATCCAAGATCGGCCTGCCCGAGGTCAAGCTTGGCCTGCTGCCCGGCGCGGGGGGCACGCAGCGCCTTCCGCGCCTGATTGGTATCCAGAAAAGCTTTGAACTCATCACCCAGGGCACCGAGTTGAGTCCGGCCAAGGCCAAAGGCCTGGGCATCGTGACCGAGCTGGCCGCCTCGCGCGAGGAACTGCTGCAAAAGGCCCGCGACTGGTGCCTGGCCAACCCAAAGCCGGTGCAACCCTGGGACACCAAAGGTTTCCGCATCCCCGGTGGTGACAGCAAGAGCCCGGCCGTGGTGCAGATTCTGGCCATCGCGCCGTCCATGGCCAACGCCAAAGCCCACGGCAACTACCCAGCCATCACACACCTCATGTCCTGCCTGTTCGAGGGTTGCCTGCTGGACATCGACAATGCGCTGCAAGTTGAGTCGCGGTACTTTGCGGCCTGCATTGTTTCGCAGGTGTCCAAAAACATGATTGGCACGCTGTGGTACCAGCTCAATGCCATCAAGAAGGGCCAGTCACGACCCAGGGATGTGCCCGCAGGCAAGGTCAAAAAGGTCGGCATTCTGGGCGCCGGCATGATGGGTGCGGGCATTGCCTACGTCTCGGCCAAGGTGGGCATCGATGTGGTGCTGCTCGATGCCACGCAGGAGGGCGCCGAGAAGGGCAAGGCGCATTCTCAGGGTTTGCTGGACAAGGCCCTCTCGCGCGGCAAGACCACGCAGGCTCAGTGCGATGCGCTGCTGGCCCGCATTCTGCCCACCACGCGCTACGAAGACCTGCAAGGCTGCGACCTGGTGATTGAAGCGGTATTTGAGGACCGGGCCATCAAAGCCGAGTGCACGCGCAAGGCCGAGGCGGTCATCGCGGCCGATGCCGTGTTCGCCTCCAACACGTCCACGCTGCCCATCACGGGTCTGGCGCAGGTCAGCAGCCGTCCGGCCAACTTTCTTGGTCTGCACTTTTTCTCGCCCGTGGACAAGATGCCCCTGGTGGAGATCATCGTGGGTGAAAAGACCTCTGAAGAAACGCTGGCACGCGGCTTTGACTACGTGCTGCAGATCGGCAAGACGCCTATCGTGGTCAACGACAGCCGCGGTTTCTACACTTCACGCGTCTTCGCCACTTATGTGATGGAAGGCCTGGCCATGCTGGCCGAGGGCGTGCATCCGCGCTCCATCGAGGTGGCGGGTATCAAAGCAGGCATGCCCATGCCCCCATTG
>JAUYGP010000444.1 GCA_030690515.1 Giesbergeria sp. | reverse complement strand
GGGGTTTGTGGAGAACCCGGACATCCTTGCTGCGGTGGCGCAGTCGCAGCATGCGCTGGTAGGCGATCTGTTCTGCGTGGGTTTTGCGGCGGAGAGTCACGATCTGTTGCAGCATGCACAGGCTAAACGTGTGCGCAAGGGCGTTCCCCTGCTGGTGGGCAATATCGGCCCTGCCACTTTCGGACAAGACGACAATGCCCTGCTGCTGGTCGACGCCCAGGGTCATCGCGAACTGCCGCGTGCGTCCAAGCGCGCCCTGGCCCAGCAGTTGATCGCAGAGATCGCGGGTCGACTGCCTGCCATACAGACTTAAGCGTTACTGGAGACAATCCCATGCCAGGCCCCAGCAAACCCGAATGGGATACGCCGCCCGATGGCGACTTTGCGACTTATGTGGAACACCTGGGCCGCACGCCTGCGGCGCAGCGCCCCGAAGCGCGCCTGCCGATGGAGCGCACGGGCAATGCGGCCACCACTGCGAGTGATGCAGGGCTACCGCCCGATTTGATCCAGGTGCTGGCGCCGTTGCGGGGCGTGTTGGGTACGGTACGTGCCTTGCTGCTGCTGTTTACGGTGGTGCAGGGCGTGGCCTTTCTGGTCTGGGGCAAGGGCTCCCTGGTGGGGGTGATGGCGACGGGCGCTCTGTGGTGGGGGTTGGGCTTGGCGGTCCAACGGGTTTCCAGCCAGTTCACATCAGAAGTAAGAGGGCTTGGCAAGCCCGAAATGGCCCAGTTGCAAGAGCGGCTGGCGCAATTGGCGAAACAACGCAGCACAGGGAAGAAGAAGTGAAGATTGACGTTCGTATTCTCGATCCGCGCATGGCGGAACAATTGCCCGCCTATGCCACGCCCGGCAGTGCCGGGCTGGACTTGCGCGCCTGTCTGGAGGCGCCCTTGGTGTTGGAACCCAACGCCTGGCAACTGGTACCCACCGGAATCGCCATCCACCTGCGTGATCCGGGCTATGCCGCGCTGATCCTGCCGCGCTCGGGGTTGGGCCACAAGCACGGTATCGTGCTCGGCAATCTGGTGGGCTTGATCGATAGCGATTACCAGGGCCAGCTCATGGTCAGCGCATGGAATCGCAGCCAGACCCGCTATACGCTGGAACCTCTTGAGCGGCTGGCGCAGCTTGTTATCGTTCCGGTAGTGCAGGCACAGTTCAATGTGGTCGAGAATTTTGCCCCCACCGTACGGGGCGAAGGAGGATATGGTTCCACCGGTTCGGCCTGACGAGCGGTGCAATCGCGCGCAGCTTCTGTCAGCGCTCGCCTACGCGCAGGCCCGGCATTGTCTGGCGTGCGGCGCGGCCATCGCCCTGCATCAGGAGGGTGTTGTCGCATGCTTCAATGGTCTCGAATCAGAACTTTTTAACTCGACGAATTGAGGAGTGCAATGTGCGGCAATTGAATTTTTCCCGAATGGCCCTGTTCGCGGGCACCACCCTGTTGGCCGGTGCGCTGGCTGCTTGTGCTCCTTATCGCCAGGCGCCTGCCCAGTACCCCGCAGGCTCGTATCAAGGGGGGGCTTACCCGGCCCAGGCGCCCGCCGGGACGGAATATGGGCGTGTGGCCAATATAGAAATGCTGCAAGGCCAGCAGCGTGGATCGTCCACGGGTGCTGGTGCGATCCTTGGCGCGGTGGTCGGTGGTGTGTTGGGTCACCAGGTTGGCAAGGGAAGCGGCCGTACCGCAGCCACCGCCGTGGGTGTGGTGGGAGGAGCCCTGGCAGGCAATGCCATCGAAGAGCGCAACAACGCAGGATATGGCGAGACGGTCTATCGGATTTCCATCCAGCTCGACCAGGGAGGCTATCGCGCCTATGACGTTAGTTCGGTGGGGGGGCTGCGGGTGGGCGACCGGGTGCGCACTATCAACGGGCAGATTTCGCGCTATTGAAACGCTCCCCCGGTAGAGCGGGGTGGGGGCCTGGTTTTGCAAGGCCCAAGGGTGCGTTAGTGGAGTAGGGTGTTGTCTGGGGACTGGGGTTGCACGCGAAAGAAGCCTGTGCCGGCAGTGCCTCGCCCCACTTCTTCTTCTGTCGCTTCCCGCACGCCGCACACTTTCAGGTGCAGCCGCAGCGCAATGCCCGACAGCGGATGATTGCCGTCCAGAACGACATGCTCCGGATAAATTTCGGTCACGGTGTAGAACACATCGCGCGGTGCGTCGGGGTTGCAGCCTGCAGGCAGGGTTGTGCCGTCAAAGGTCATTCCTTCTTCCAGCTCGGCCGGGAAAAGGGTGCGGGGTTCCAGAAAAAGCAGGTGTTCCTGGAAGTCGCCAAAGGCGTCTTCGGGTTCCAGGTGCAGCGACAGAGATGCGCCCACGCTGTGGCCCTGTAGGGCCTCCTCGATGCGGGCCAGCAGGTCGCTGCCGCCCACCAGGAATTCGACGGGCTCGTCGAGGATGTCGAGTTCTTCGCCCAGGGTGTCCTTGAGCGTCCAGGTCAGTGCGACCACACATTGTTCAGTGATTTCCATAGGAGAATTGTCGCAGTTTGATCGCTGGTCGGCGGCGAAGCAGGGGTTTTGCCGGGCTATGCTTGCGATAGACCAAGGAGATCAAGATGAACGCCGATGTGCCTGCCCAAGTACCGCCCGCTTTGCCCGTAGGGCGTTTCAGTGGTCGTGAAGCCTTCCAGCAACTGGTGCGTGACGCCTTGGCTACAGCCGCCCGTGACGGCTGGCGCGAAATCATCCTGAGTGATGCCAATTTTCATGACTGGCCTCTGGGGGAGCGGGCCGTGATCGAATCGCTGCAGGAGTGGGCCCGCAGTGGGCGCCGGATGACTTTGCTGGCGCGGACCTACGATGACGTGATCCGCCGACATGCGCGCTTGGTGCGCTGGCGTGGAACCTGGGATCACATACTGACCTGCCGAGTCAGCCCGATGGCAGACCCGCTGGACATTCCCAGTGCGATCTGGTCGCCCGATTGGGTGTTGCACCGGTTGGACCCCGAGCGCTGTGTGGGTGTGACGGGTAGGGAACCGGAGCGCCGCGTGTTCTTGCATGAAGTTCTGATCGAGTGGGTGCGGAGCAAGAGCTCACCTGGTTTCCCTTCAACGACGCTGGGACTCTGAGGCTACGGCAGACTTTTGTTTGCGAAAGTCAGGGTTTTGTCAGTTGTTTGCAACATGGGGGCATTTCTTGCGCTGCTCGGTGTTATCCAGTATTGACGAATACCCAATATAATTCGCGCTGAGTTGAAAACGTGCTCCATAGGAGCGCACTCTGCCAGAGCGAACCGGGCTGCAAGAGGCTGGACGTTGTGGCTTTTTTTGTTTTTTTGATCGTCCTCAAGGAAAAACTGAAATGAACAAGTCTCTCGTCATCGCCTCCCTGATCGCCGCTGCTGCCCTGGCCGCCTGTGGCAAGAAGGAGGAGCCGGCTCCTGCTCCCGCTCCGGTGGCTGTTGAGCCTGCTGCAGCGCCTGCTGCTCCCGCATCGGAAGCCGCTGCTGCTGCAACTGACGCCG
>JAUYGP010000438.1 GCA_030690515.1 Giesbergeria sp. | reverse complement strand
GCCATCCAGATCGCTGGCGCAGTGAAGGGCCGCAAGGCCAGCCGCCACGCTACCTCCGACTGGATGGAGATCGAGAAGCAGCGCGGCATTTCGGTGGCGTCGAGCGTGATGCAGATGGCCTACCGCGACCACGTGATCAACCTGCTCGACACCACCGGCCACAAAGACTTTTCCGAGGATACCTACCGTGTGCTCACCGCCGTTGACTCGGCGCTGATGGTGATTGACGCCGCCAACGGGGTGGAAGCCCAGACGCGCCGCCTGATCGAGGTCTGCCGCCAGCGCGACACCCCCATCATCACCTTCGTCAACAAGATGGACCGCGAGGTGCGCGACCCGCTGGACATCCTGGACGAAGTGGAGCGCGAGCTGGGCATGCCCTGCTGCCCCATCACCTGGCCCGTGGGCCAAGGCAAGAGCTTTGGCGGCATCATCAACCTGCGCACGCAGACCATGACGGTGTTCACCCCCGGCAGCGACCGGGGTCCGAAAGACTTTGAAGTGGTGCCGCTGGCCGAGGCCGACCGTCTGCGCAAGCGCTTTGGCCAGTCGTTTGACGATGCGCTCGAGAGCATGGACCTGGCCGTCGGCGCCTCGTCCGCGTGGAGCCATGAAGACTTCCTGGCGGGAAAGCTCACGCCCGTGTTCTTCGGCTCCGGCGTGAACAACTTCGGTGTCATGGAAGTGCTCGACGCCGTGGTCGACATGTCACCCCCGCCCGGCCCGCGCATCAGCACGCTGCAGGTCAACAAGCAGCCCGTGGTAAAGACCATCGAGCCCGACGACGAGGGCTTTGCCGGTGTCGTCTTCAAAGTGCAGGCCAACATGGACGCCAACCACCGCGACCGCATCGCCTTCGTGCGCGTGGCCTCGGGCAAATACCAGCCCGGCATGAAGCTCAAGGTGCAGCGCACCGCCAAGGAGCTGCGTCCCACCAGCGTGGTCACCTTCATGAGCCAGCGACGCGAAGCGGTGGACGAAGCCTACGCCGGTGACATCATTGGCTTTACCACGCACGGCGGTGTGCAGTTGGGCGACACCATCACCGACGGTGCCAACCTGCAATTTACCGGCCTGCCCTTCTTCGCGCCCGAACTGTTCATGACCGTGGTGCTCAAAAACCCCTTGCGCACCAAGCAGCTGCAACAGGGCCTGGCCCAGCTGGGGGAGGAAGGCGCCATCCAGGTCTTCAGGCCCGACACCGGTGGCAACATGCTGCTGGGCGCCGTGGGCCAATTGCAGTTTGAAGTGGTGCAACACCGCCTGAAGGCCGAATACGATGCCGATATTCGCCTGGATGGCTGCCAGTACACGGGCGCCCGCTGGATCACCGCCGACACCCCGGCCGAGCTGCGCGAGTTCGAAAATGCCTACCCGCTGCGCATGGCGCACGACGCAGCCAACACCCTGGCCTACCTGTGCACCAGCCCCTACGATGTGCGGCTGGCGCAAGAGCGCTTCCCCAAGATCCACTTCCATCCGCTGCGCGAGCATGCGGGGCTGGCCCTGGGCAATGCCGGCTGACATGGCGCCGCTGACCGACTGGCCTGCGGCGGCGCGCGCAGGCATGGTCGGTCTGTTCACCGACATCGACGACACCCTCACCACCGACGGCAGGATCACACCCGATGCGCTGGACGCCCTGGGGGCGCTGAAGGCGGCGGGCCTGCATGTCATTCCCATCACCGGGCGCCCGGTTGGCTGGAGCGCGCCCTTTGCCGCCACCTGGCCGGTCGATGCCATCGTGGCGGAAAACGGTGCCGTGGCCCTGCTGAATATTGCAGATAATTTGGATCAAAATTGCCTGCAGCGCTTATCTGGCAAGCGCGAGCAGCTATCAAAAATATACCAACAGGATGCCGCCATCCGCGCCGACAACTTTCGCGCCATGCAGCAAGTGCTCGCGCAGATCGAAGGCGAGGTGCCGGGCGCACGCCGGGCTACTGATTCACCGGGGCGCGAAACCGACATCGCCATCGACCACAGCGAATTCACCCACCTGCCCCAAGAGGCCATCGACCATGCGGTGCGCATCATGCGCGCGGCGGGCATGACGGCCACGG
>JAUYGP010000409.1 GCA_030690515.1 Giesbergeria sp. | reverse complement strand
ACGTGGTGGCGGGCGAAGAGGCGGGCAGCAAGCTCGCCAAGGCACAGGAGCTGGGCGTGCCCGTGCTGGACGAGGCCGGCATGCTGGCCCTGCTGGCCACACCGGCACCCACAGGGCCGCAACCATGAACCGCAAACCCGTCATTGGCCTGGTACTGGGCAGCGGCTCGGCCCGCGGCTGGGCGCATATCGGCGTGATCCGCGCGCTGGAGCAGGCAGGCATCAAGCCCGACCTGGTGTGTGGTGCCTCCATTGGCGCCGTGGTGGGCGCGGCCTATGCACTGGGTGAACTCGACCGTTTCGAGGAGTGGGCGCTGGGCTTGACGGGGCGCACCGTTTTTTCTTTCATGGATTTCAAACTCGCGGGCGGCATGCTCAAGGGTGAGCGCGTCATCGAATTCTTTCGCAACCGTTTCTCTGACCGCCCCATCGAGGCGCTCGACATGCCCTTTGCCGCCGTGGCCACGGGCCTGCACTCGGGCAGCGAAGTGTGGTTGCGCACCGGTTCCACCGCCGACGCCGTGCGCGCCTCGATGGCGCTGCCAGGGCTGTTCACGCCCGCGCAGCGCGAAGGCCGCCTGCTGGTCGATGGCGGCCTGGTCAACCCCGTGCCCGTGTCGCTGGCGCGCGCCATGGGCGCCGACATCGTGATCGCCGTGGACCTGAACGCCGACATCCTGGGCCGCCATTTGCGCAAGCCCGGCGCCAACGGCGCAGCCCCCCTGCCTGCCGAAGTGCCAGACGACGAGGAAGAAACAGCCGACTGGCTGCGCCGCCTGCAGGACGGTTTTGCCGCGTTGCTGCCCACGCCCGATCCCACGCGGGTGCGTATGCCGTCGCTGCTGGAGGTGGTGCTGGGCAGTGTGAACATCATGCAGGTGCGCATCACGCGCAGCCGCATGGCGGGCGACCCGCCGGAGGTGATGATTGCGCCGCACCTGGCCCACCTGGGGCTGATGGATTTCTACCGTGCTGAGGAGGCCATTGCCGAGGGGCAGCGGGCGGCGGAGAAAACGTTGCCGTTTTTGCGGCAGTTGGGGCTGGGGTCGGTGTAGGCGGTTCCGTCTTTACTCACGCGGTGCACGTTGCGCGCCCGCGTCTTTTGGACGATCAGATGGCTGGACGTCTCGTGCCACAAGGCAATTTAGAACTTGTCCGCAAATTAGCGGGGTCGGCCGACGGCCGCTTCGGGCGCCAGGCGGCGTTGCAAATCCTCGCAATGCCA
>JAUYGP010000408.1 GCA_030690515.1 Giesbergeria sp. | reverse complement strand
ATGCACCAGGCCGCGCTGCACGGCGTCGGGTGCTGTCCATGGCAGGCGCTGCTGCATGGAGGCGCGGCTGGCGGCCACGCCCATGCGCCGAGGCAGGGAGTACGTCCAGTATTCCGAACCGTACAGGTTGCCCATGTTCTTGTAGTGCGGGTTGAGCACGACGCCTTCGTGTGTCCAGACCTCGTCGGCCGCCAGCGCCAGAAAGCAGCCGCCCGCACCCGCGTTGCCGTGCAGGGCGGCGACGGTGATGCGGTCGGCGAGCGTGAGCACTTCCAAGGCGGCATCGTTCATGGCGTTGATGTTGCGCCAGGAGGCATCGGCCGCGCTGTCGCCGTCGATGCGCTGCGCCGCCTCGATGTCGTGCAGGTGAATGCCGTTGGAGAAAAACTCCTGCCCGCCCGCCAGCACCAGCACCTGGGTGGGCTGCCCGCGCACCCAGCGCAGCGCGTCGCGCAGGCGCAGGCACTGGCGCTCCGACATGGCGCCATTGTGAAAGTCGAAATCAAGCCAGCCCACGCGCGCACCGTGGGGGCCAAACTCCCGGTAGCGCAGTTCGTCCCATTCGTCGTCGCCGTGCGCCAGCGGCACGTCCCACGCGGGCAGCTCGGCGGCCTGGGCAGCAAAAACGCGCGTGGCCGCAAGCTTGAGGCTGCTGGCGCCATCGGACCGTGCGGCCTGGCCGTCGTCGGGTCGCACATGGCCGATCCACACCGCACCGTCCAGGGTTCGGCGCAGCAGCGCCGGGCCACGCCGCGCAATCACGGTGCCGGGTTTGGCAGACGCACACCGCGCGACCACGTCGGCACTGGCAGGATGGGCATCGAACAAACGACAAGGTTGGCCCCAAAATGCATCGAGCACGCCAGGGAAGCCATCGGCGGCGGCAATCTTGCGCAGCACTGCGGGTGTGTCATCGCGCTGCCAATCGATACGGCGCTCGGCCTGCGGCATGAGCGGCAGCCATCGTCCAAGGCCATGGTCTTCCACCGCACCAGCAGGCGCCGGTTGCAGGCTGCCAGGCACAAGGCGTTGCAGCGCCCGCAGCACGGCCACTACGGCCGCCTGCGTGACCTCGCGCCGGTACACGCTGGATTTGGTGGCACCGGGACGCACCACAAACGGCTCGCTGGCCCAGACCTCGCCCGCGTCGAAATCGCCGACGGCCTGCAGCACGGTGACACCCCATTGCGCGTCACCGCGCATGAGCATCCAGTCCAGTGCACTCGGACCTCGGTCGCCCGGCACGCCCGGGTGCACCACGAGGCACACGGTGTGCGCCCAGACCGATTGCGGGATGCGCCGCTTGAGGAAGGGCGCCAGCACCACATCGGGCCGGAACAGTGCCACGGCCTCCTCGGTGACCGAATCGGCGATGTCGAGTTCCACCGACACCTCATGCCCCTGCGCGCGCAGCAGGCCAAAGAGCCGCTGGCTCAGGCTGTTGAAACTGTGGGTGAGCAGGAGGATGCGCATGGCAGCGATGTACTTTCAGCAGATGCGCGGCAACTGCTCGCCGCTGAGCCAGTCCACCACGCGGCGCCCCCCAAAGCAGGTTTCCATCTGCACGAAACCATGGGCATCCTCCACCACCGTACCGATGCGTTGTGCCCCCTGACCCAGTGGATGCGCGCGCATGGCGGCCAGCAGCGTGTCGGACCCCTCGGGGGCAACAACGGCAATGAGCTTGCCTTCGTTGGCCACGTAGAGCGGGTCCAGCCCGAGCAATTCGCAGGCGGCGGTCACCTGCGGCAGCACGGGAATGTCGGCCTCACGAAGCAGCATGCCCACCTGGGACTGGCGTGCGATCTCATTGAGCGTGGTGGCCAGACCGCCGCGCGTGGGGTCGCGCAGCACATGGAGCAGCGTGGGGTCAGGCAATGCCTGCAGCATGGCCTGCACCAGCGTGTGCAGGGCGGCGCTGTCGGAGACGATGGCGGTTTCGAACTCCAGCGACTCACGCATCGACATCACCGCCACACCATGCTCGCCCAGCGTTCCCGAGACCAGCACCGCGTCACCCACCCGCGCCTGGCGCCCGTCAATGCACAGCCCCGGCGGCGCTACGCCGACGCCGGTGGTGCTGATGAACACGCCGTCGCCCTTGCCCTGTTCCACCACCTTGGTGTCGCCAGTGACGATTGAAACGCCCGCCTCGCGTGCAGCGGCTGCCATGGATTCGACAATGCGCCGCAAGTCCGCAAGCGGGAACCCTTCCTCAATGATGAAGCTGGCCGCCAGGTACAACGGCAGCGCACCGGACATGGCCACGTCGTTGACGGTGCCATGCACCGAAAGCGAGCCGATGTCACCGCCTGGAAAGAACAGCGGCGAAATCACATGCCCATCGGTCGCCATGACCAAACGCCCCTGGGTGGGCAGCGGCAGCAGAGCGCCATCGTGGCCTTGGCGCAGGTATTCGTTGTCGAAGGCACGGGCGAACAGTTCGTCGATCAGCTGCGCTGCCACACGGCCCCCTGCACCGTGCGTCATGTCGATGCGGCCATGCTTGAAATCGATCGGGCGGACGTAGTCTTTGCGCTGGCTCATGCAGTCACCACCGGGATATCTCGAAAGCGCCCGTAGGCGTAATGGGCGGCGCAAGCGCCTTCGTTGGACACCATGCACGAGCCCATGGGGCTTTCGGGCGTGCACACCGTGCCGAACAGCTTGCAGTCGGTGGGGCGCTTGACGCCGCGCAGGATGGCGCCGCACTCGCACTGCTTATGGTCGGGCACGCTGGCGTACTGCAGGTCGAATTTACGTTCAGCGTCCCAGGCGGCAAAGGCGGGCCGAATTTTGAGCGCGCTGTAGGGCACATCGCCGAGGCCACGCCACTCGAAGCTCTCGCGCAGCTCGAACACCTGCGACACGAGGTTTTGCGCCGCCAGGTTGCCCTCGGGCGTAACCGCGCGGGAAAATTCGTTCTCGACCTCGGCACGCGCGGCGTTCACCTGGCGCACCAGCATCAGAATGCCCTGCATCACGTCCAGCGGCTCGAAGCCGGCAATCACCACGGGCTTGCGGTATTCCTCGGCGAAGTGCTCGTAGGGCTGCGAGCCAATGACGATGCTCACATGCGCAGGGCCTATAAAACCATCGATCGGTACGGTACCAAGCTGGCGCACCTCGGCCGACTCCAGGATGTGGGTGATGGCAGCCGGTGTGAGCACATGGCAGCACAGCGCACTGAAGTTGGAAACGGCACGATCGCGCGCATCGCGCAGCACCAGCGCGGTGGGCGGAGTGGTGGTCTCAAAACCGATAGCGAGGAACACGACCTCACGGTCCGGGTGCTGCTCGGCCAGCTTCAAGGCATCGTGGGCCGAATAGACCATGCGCACATCGGCACCGCGCGCCTTGGCCTTGATGAGCGAAAGCCCGTCCGACGCAGGCACGCGCATGGTGTCGCCGTAGGTGCACAGCATCACCCCGCGCTCCATCGCCAGGCGGATCGCCAGGTCGATACGCCCGATGGGGAGCACGCACACCGGGCAGCCTGGGCCGTGGATCATGCGCACGCCGTCCGGCAACATGCCTGCGATGCCGTACCTTGAAATGGCGTGTGTATGCCCGCCGCAAAATTCCATGAAGTGGTAGCTGCGGCCCGGCCGCACTTCGGCGGCGATGTTGGCAGCGATATGGCGCGCACGATCGCCGTCGCGGAACTCGTCGATGTACTTCATGCAGCCCCTTGCTCGGCGGACAGTTCTGCAAACAACGCCAGCGTCCGCTCGGCTTCCTCGGGGTCGATCTTGCCGATGGCGTAGCCCACATGAATGATCACGTAGTCGCCCAACTGCGCATCGCTGACCAGGTCCATCGACACGTCCTTGCGCACACCGGACAGGTCCACCACGGCGCGCAGGCCGGGCAACAGTTCCACCACGCGGGCGGGAATGGCTAGGCACATACGATGGCCTCCTCTGAAATAGGCATGGACGTATCCCCGTGCAGCTGCCGCGCAGCGACCCAGGCCTGGCCCAGTGCCAGGGCCGCATCACCACAAGACAGCGCTTGCGCGGTGAGCACCCGCAGCCCCGCCGCCTGCAGCCCCGCCACCGTGCGCTCCAAAAGAATGCGGTTGAAGAAACAGCCCCCACCAAGCACTGCGCAGGTGACACCGCGCACCCGGGCCACCTGGACCGCCTGGGCGACCAGGGCATCGGCCAGTGCGCAATGAAAACGCGCTGCGGCCTCGTCCACCGCGGCCATCGCAGGCGCTTGCACGCCCGTCCAGGTTTTGAGCAGGGGGCGCAAGTCAATCTCTCCGTCGCCCTGCACACACCAATCTCCCGGCTGGGTCTGAAACGCCAAAACCCCAGCATGGCTCTGTAAATGCCGCGCCGCTGCCTGCTCCAGTGCCACAGCGGCCTGGGCTTCCATGTCCTGGCGCACCGAAAGCCCCAGCATGCCTGCCGCCGCATCAAACCAGCGCCCGGCCGCTGTGGTGGACGGGCAGTGCACACCGCGCACCAGCATGGTCTGCACGGTGCGGGCGGCGGCCGCACCCACCACCGGTGCAAAACGCGGCACGATCTGATCCGTCAGGCCGCAGGTGTGCAGCACGGCTGCTGCCATGCGCCAGGGCTCACGCGCTGCCGCATCACCCCCTGCCAGCACCAGCGGCCACAAGTGGCCAACACGCTCGCAGGTCGCGCCATGCACCCATAGCAGTTCGCCGCCCCAGGCGGTGCCGTCTGTGCCCAGGCCCACGCCGTCGAGTGCGATGCCCACCACGG
>JAUYGP010000395.1 GCA_030690515.1 Giesbergeria sp. | reverse complement strand
ACCCACCCAGTCCCAGAATCCGAAGGTGGTGGTGATGCCCAGCTCACGTGCGGCCTCCACATGGGTGGTCAGCGCAGCAAAGTGGCGCGCCACATCGCGCCCGCCCTGCGCATGGAACCAGTCCAGCGCCGACCGGGCATTGGTCATGGTTTCCACTGTGGTGAATGTTTTGGAGGCCACCAGGAACAGCGTGTGTTCGGGCTTCAAGGACTGGAGCACAGCATGCAGCTCATGCCCGTCGATGTTGGAGACAAAGTGCAAGCGCTTGCCCTGCGCACGATAAGCCTCCAGTGCCAGCACCGCCATGTGCGGGCCCAGATCCGAGCCCCCGATGCCGATATTCACCACATCGGTGATGCCCTCGTCGGCGCGCACCGCCTCGGCATAGGCCAGCATGGCGTCCAGGGTGGCGTGCACCTGCACCAGATCGTCTGCCACCTCCGGCCGATCGCCTGGAAGGGCCAGCCCCCGAGGACGGCGCAGCAAGGTGTGCAGCACCGCGCGCTGCTCCGTGGTGTTGATCGGGTCACCGCGCAGCATGGCATCGCGGTGCGCCTCCAGGCCGCAGTGCGCGGCCATGTCGATCAGCAAAGACTCGGTTTGCCGATCCCAGAGGTTTTTTGACAAGTCAGCAAAGACATGCGGCGCCGTCTGGCTGAAATGCGCAAAGCGCTGCGCATCGGCGGCAAAGGCCTGGCGCATGTCCAGCCTGCGGCCCTCGTTTTCATACAAGGCGCGCAGGCGAAGCCATTGTGGGGATTCGTCGCAACGGATGGGCTGGGTCATGGGGTGCAAAGTCTAAACCCTGACAGCGCCATCCGATTTCGCAAAGCGCGATCAAACATCCTTTTACAACGTCGCCCCAAGACGGCAAAAGCCTTTCAGCGCTTGCGCACCACCACGCTGCCCACCGAATAACCGGCGCCAAAGGAGCAGATCACGCCCAGGTCGCCCGCAGCCAAGTCAGCCCGGTGGCGGTGAAAGGCGATGATGGAGCCCGCCGAGGCCGTGTTGGCAAACTCGTCCAAGATCAGCGGCGCGACGTCGCTGTCGGGCTGCGTACCCAGCATCTTGCGCACGATCAGGTCATTCATGCTCTGGTTGGCCTGGTGCAGCCAGAAGCGGCGCACAGCCGCTGGCGATTGCTGCAGCGCGGCCAGGTGCGACTCAATATGCGCCGCCGCCATGGGAACGACTTCCTTGAATACCTTGCGGCCTTCCTGGCGGAAGGTTTTGTCGCGGGCGTTGGGGTCACTGTCTTCGCTGCGGTTCAAAAAGCCGAAATTGTTGCGAATATTGTTGGAGAACTGGGTGACCAGGCGCGTACCCAGCACTTCCCACTGGTCGGGCGATGTGGCGTCATCCGCCCGCTCGACGATAACGGCGGTGCAGACGTCGCCAAAAATGAAATGGCAATCCCGGTCACGCCATGCATGGTGGCCCGAGGTGATTTCAGGGCTCACCACCAGCACGCAACGCGCGCTGCCGGTGCGCACGGCATTGACCGCCTGCTCGATGGCAAAGGTGGCCGAAGAACAGGCCACATTCATGTCGAAGCCATAGCCACCGGCCCCCAGGGCCTGCTGGATCTCCACAGCCATGGCCGGGTAGGCACGCTGCATGTTGGATGCGGCGCACAGCACGGCATCGACCTGCGCCCCCGTGCGGCCCGCCGCTGCCAGCGCCTTTTGCGCAGCATCGACACCGATTTCGGCCATCAGCGAGAGCTGGTCATCGGGACGCTCCGTCAGGCGCGGGCACATGCGCGCGGGGTCCATCAGGCCGCTTTTCTCGATTACGTATCGCTGCTGGATGCCCGAGGCCTTTTCGATGAACTCGACACTGGAATACGGCAGCGCCGGGCGCGTACCGGCGGCGATCTCGCCCGCGTGGAGCGTGTTCTGTTCGTCCACGTAACGGTTGAAAATGTCCACCAGCTCGGCATTGCTGATGGTGTACGGGGGCTGGTAAAGACCTGTGCCGCTGATGACAACTGAATGCATAGAAATCAAATCCTGCGCCCTGAACTGCCAGGGCGGTTTCGGAGTGTAACTAGATCGCCCTCAGAGGGCGCTGATCAGCTGCTCCAGCTTGACCGCATCGACCGCAAAGGCGCGGATGCCTTCCGCCAGCTTCTCGGTGGCCATGGCGTCCTCGTTGAGGGCGTACCGGAAGCCTGCTTCGTCGTACTGCACGGCAGGCAAGTCCATGCACTGGGCGGCCTCGGCGCTCAGGGCACGCTGCAGGGGCGCCTCGGTAGCGGCCAGTTGCGCCAGCAGATCGGGGGCAATGGTGAGCAGGTCGCACCCGGCCAGCGCGGTGATCTGGCCCACATTGCGAAAACTCGCGCCCATCACTTCGGTGGCAATGCCGAAATGTTTGTAGTGGTTGTAGATTTTGTGTACCGACTGCACACCGGGGTCGTTCGCACCAGCCCTGTCGGCCTCCACCCACTGTGCACCGGCCTGTTTCTTGTACCAGTCGTAGATGCGCCCGACAAAGGGGGAGATCAGCTGCACCCGCGCCTGCCCGCAAGCCACCGCCTGGGCAAACGAGAACAGCAGTGTGAGGTTGGTGTGGATGCCTTTGCTCTCGAGCTTGCGCGCCGCCTCAATGCCCTCCCAGGTGGCGGCCACCTTGATGAGCACGCGGTCGATATGGATGCCTTCGGCCTGGTACAGCTCGATGATGCGCTCGGCCCGTGTGATGGTGGCACTGGTGTCAAAGCTCAAGCGGGCATCCACTTCGGTGGACACGCGGCCCGGAATAGTGGCCAGGATTTCGCAGCCAAAGCGCACCAGCAGGCGGTCGATGACCTCGTCCATGGCACGGCCCTTCCACCGCGCCACGGTGGACTGCAGCAGCGGGGCATATTCCGGCTTTTGCACGGCCTTGAGGATCAGGGACGGATTGGTGGTGGCGTCCTGGGGCTGGAACTGGGCCAGCTGCTTGAAGTCGCCGGTATCGGCGACCACGGTCGTGAACTGTTTGAGTGCGTCGAGCTGGTTCATGCAAATCCTCGTTGGTCAGTCTGGCAGGCCCACAGGCGGCATACCAACCCCCGAGTGTATGCGTCCACCCCCCTGAAACTGCGTTACATTCTGGCCCACCGCCACCAAGCCCCCCTCCGAACTATGCTTGATCGCATCACGGCCTCCCTGCCCTCCCTTGCCCCGGCTGAGCAACGGGTGGGGCGCCTCGTGCTGCAAGACGCCCGCGCTTTTGCCCGCCTGCCCGTGCGCGAACTGGCCGAGCGGGCCCACGTCAGCAAACCCACGGTCGTACGCTTTTGCCGCAGCATGGGCTACGACGGGCTGGCCGACTTCAAGCTCAAGCTCGCAGGCAGTGTGAGCGAGGGCGTGCCCTTTATCCACCGCAGTGTGGACGTTGACGACAAGACGGGCGATGTGCTGGTGAAGGTCGTGGACAACGCCGTGGCCGCCTTCCTGCAGTACCGCAACGCGGCGAGCACGGGCGCCATTGAACGGGCTGCCGAAGCCATGGCTGCCACCTGGAAGACGGGGCGGCGCATCGAGTTCTATGGGGCGGGCAATTCGGGCATCGTGGCGCAGGATGCGCAGCACAAGTTCTTCCGCCTGGGGGTTACGTCCATTGCCACCAGCGACGGCCACATGCAGGTCATGAGCGCCACGCTGCTGGGGCCGGGCGACTGCCTGGTGATCATCTCCAACTCAGGCCGCACGCGCGACCTGATGGACGCGGCCGACATTGCGCGCAAGAACGGCGCCACAACAATAGCCATCACAGCCAGCGGCTCGCCCCTGGCCAGCACCTGCCCCATCCACCTCGCCGCGGACCACCCCGAGGGCTACGACCGCTACAGCCCCATGGTCTCGCGCCTGCTGCACCTGCTCATCATCGATGTGCTGGCGACCTGCGTGGCGCTGCGCATTGGCAGCCCGCTACAACCCATCCTGCAGCAGATGAAGGACAACCTGCGCGCCAAGCGCTACACCTGATTTGCTTCAAAAAATATAGCTGTTAGCGCTTATTGAATAACGATTTCAGAGTTAAAACCATCTGAAATGTCCATTTAACAAGCGCTAGCAGCTCACTTTTTTGACATCACCGGCCGTAGGTCGATGTGAACGTGGCCTTGCCCAGGGTGTTGGCATTCACCATAAAACCGGCCAGCGCCGCCGAGGCATCGTCGGGAATCTCCAGCCGGTCCACGCCCAGGGCATGCACGGTGAAGATGTAGCGGTGGGGCTTGTCGCCCGGCGGCGGGCACATGCCGCCCCAGGCGAAGGCGCCGTAGTCGTTGCGCACCTGGCGCGCCCCGGCGGGCAGCCCAGCACCGCCCTTGGAACCGGCGTTGGGCGCGAGCGCCGCTGTGGCCGCCGGAAGGTCCACCACAAACCAATGCCACCAGCCCGAGCCACTGGGAGCATCGGGGTCATACACCGTCAGCGCAAAGCTCTTCGTGCCTTCGGGCGCGCCGCTCCAGTGCAGGGCGGGCGACTCGTTGCGGCCCGAGCAACCAAAACCATCAAACTCAAAGTGTTGCGGCACCGTGCCTCCGATGGAAATGTCGGGGCTGGTCAGGGTGAATGCATTCATGGGCCGTATCCTGGGTTGTACAAAATGAGCAAGAAAAACAACTCTAGCG
>JAUYGP010000410.1 GCA_030690515.1 Giesbergeria sp. | reverse complement strand
CACTGTGGTCCAGCACCGTGGCGGGGATGCCCTGGGCCAGCAGCACGCGCGCCACGATCTGCCCGTAGCGGCCAAACCCCGCGATCAGCACGGGCGCTGTCTGCGGTTCGGAGATTTCACCCTCGGGCGGCGCGCGCAGCGTGGCGGCAAAGCGCGGCAGCACAAAGCGGTCGAGCAGCACCAGAAGCAGCGGCGTGCACAGCATGGACAGCGCCACCGCGCCGATCAGCAGCGAGGCCATGTCGCCTGGCAGCGCCCCGGCGCCCGCGGCGGCCTGGAACACCACAAAGGCAAATTCGCCGCCTTGCGCCAGCAGCAGCGTAAACACCGGGCGCTCCTGGTACGGGATTTTCACGGCCCGTGCCAGCGCATAAATCACCACGCTTTTGATCGCCACAAAGCCGGTGAGCAGCAAGGCCACCACGAGCGGAGCGCGCAGCATGGCGCCAAAGTCGATGCTCATGCCCACGGCAATGAAGAACAGGCCCAGCAGCAGGCCTTTGAAGGGCTCGATATCCGTCTCCAGCTCGCGCCGGAATTCGCTTTCGGCCAGCAGCACACCGGCCAGAAAAGCCCCCAGCGCCATCGACAGGCCCACCAGCACCATCAGGTAGGCAATGCCGACTACCAGCAGCAGCGCTGCTGCGGTAAAGATCTCGGGCGTGCGGCTGCGGGCAATCCAGCGCAGCAGCGGGCGCAGCAGTAGGCGACCACCGAGGATGATGGCGGCGATCACGCCGACGATCTTGAGGGCTTCGAGTGCCGCGGCGCCGGGTGTGTGGGCTGCGCCCGTCGCACTGGCCGTGCCCAGCACCGCCACCAGCGCCAGGATGGGGATGGCCGCAATGTCCTGGTACAGCAGGATGGAAAACGCCGACTCACCACTGCTGGTGCGCAGCAGGTTGCGTTCGCCCAGCGACTGCAGGGCGATGGCGGTGGACGACAGCGCCAGCCCCAGGCTACCCACCAGCGCCACGCGCCAGGGCAGACCGGCGAGCAGGGCCGCGCCGCACAGCAGCAGCGTGCAGCCGAGCACCTGCGCCGTGCCCAGTCCAAAAATGGGCCTGCGCAGGCTCCATAGCCGCGCAGGCTGCAACTCCAGCCCCACGAGGAACAGCATCAACACCACGCCAAACTCGGCAAAGTGCAGGATGTCCTGCACATTGCTCACCCACCCGAAGCCCCAGGGCCCGATGGCAATGCCGGCCGCAAGGTAGCCAATGATGGCGCCCAACCCCAGCGCGCGCGCCACGGGCACCGTCAGTACGGCGGCGGCCAGGTAGAGAAAAGCGTAGTTCAGCCAGTCGGGCGCGTGGGACATGGTTTCTGCTACAGACAAAGAAGGGGCATGGGCGATTTTGGCACCAGCAGGGCGCCTGTGTTGCCCGGCCCCGTGTGTCGATAAGATACCGACCCGATCCACGCTTTTCTGCGATTGATTCCATGGACTTGCATACTTGGCTGGCCTTTGTGGCGGCATCCTGCGTGATTGCCATCTCTCCCGGTTCGGGGGCGGTGCTGGCCATGAGCCACGGGCTGTCGTATGGCGTGCGGCGCACCAGCGTCACCATCCTGGGCTTGCAACTGGGTTTGCTTTTGCTGCTGTTGGTGGCCGGTGCGGGCGTGGGTTCGTTGTTGCTGGCGTCGGAGACGGCGTTCAACACCGTCAAGGTGCTGGGTGCGTGCTATCTCATCTACATCGGCTGGAGCCAGTGGCGCGCGGGCACGGGCAATGCGTTGCAGGGCGGGGCGGTCGCGCCTGCCGGGCCCTGGCAGCGGCGCTTTGCCACCGGGTTTCTGACCAATGCCACCAACCCCAAGGGCATTGTTTTTATGGTGGCCGTGCTGCCGCAGTTCATGACCGATGCGCGCCCTTTGTGGATGCAGTTGCTTGTCATGGCCGCCACCTCGCTGGTGATCGACCTGACGGTGATGCACGGCTACGCACTGGGGGCCAGCAGCCTGCGCCGCATGATGCAAAGCCCGCGTGCCATGCGCAACCAGAACCGCGTGTTCGGCGGCGTGCTGATGGCGGTGGGCGCTGGACTGTTTTTTGTGAAGCGGGGCGGGGCGCATGCCTGATTTTGCTATAAATAATATAGCTGCTAGCGCTTGTTGAATAAGCGCTAGAGGCATATTTTCCTCTATTTTCTGGAAACAAGGAGACCGTCATGCCTGTGGTCGTGGTCGCCAATCCAAAGGGCGGTGTGGGCAAGTCCACGCTGGCCACCCATGTGGCGGGGTACTGGGCCAGCCAGGGCCACCCGGTGGTGCTGGGCGATGTGGACCGCCAGCAGTCCGCGCGCCTGTGGCTGGGCCTGCGCCCGCCTGCGGCGCCGCCCATTGGCACCTGGGATGCCAGCGCCGACATGATTGCGCGGCCACCCAAAGGCAGCGCCCATGCGGTGCTCGACACCCCTGCCGGCTTGCACGGCTGGCGCCTGAGTGATGTGCTCAAACGGGCCGACAAAATCATCGTGCCGCTGCAGCCCAGCGTGTTCGACATTTTTGCCACGCGCGAGTTTCTGGACCAGCTGGCCACGCACCGCCGCGCTGGGGATGCGCAGGTCGGCATCGTGGGCATGCGGGTCGATGCACGCACCCGTGCGGCCGAGCAGTTGCACCAGTTTGTGGACAGCCTGGACCTGCCGGTGTTGGGCTATCTGCGCAACACGCAAAACTACATCCACCTGGCCGCACACGGGCTGACGCTGTTCGACCTGGCGCCGGGCCGCGTGGCACGCGACCTCGAACAATGGCAAGGAATTTGTACATGGCTGGACGCTTGAGTGCGCAGGGCTGTCGCCCGGCAGACATCACACGCAAGAGGGCAGGGCTACATTGCGGCCATGAAAACCTTCCATTCCTATTCCGAAGTGAGTGCCTGCGTTGGCCAGGAGGTCGCTGTGACCGACTGGATCACCATCACGCAGGAGCAGGTCAACCTGTTTGCGCAGGCTACGGGCGACCACCAGTGGATTCATGTGGATCCCGAACGTGCCAAGGCCGGACCTTTTGGCGCACCCATTGCGCATGGCTTTCTCACGCTGTCGCTGATTCCGCGCTTTTTCGAAGAAGCGCTCACCATCGAGGGAGCGCGCATGGGGGTCAACTACGGCCTCAACCGGGTGCGCTTTACCTCGCCCGTGCCGGTGGGCAGCCGGGTGCGTGCGCGGCTGACATTGCAGTCCACCGAGGCGCTTTCGCCCGATGGTATGCAGATGAACTGGCTGGTGACCGTAGAGCGCGAGGGCGGCGACAAGCCAGCCTGTGTGGCCGAGTCGCTATCGCGCAGTTACGGCGCACCTGCATAAAGCAACAACCCCCTGAGCGGCTGCGCCGCTTCCCCCTTCTCTCTACGCGCAACGCGCTACGGGAAGGGGGACACCGCCTGCGCGGCGGGGCGGCCCTTGCGCGGCGGTCGCTGGCCTGGGCCGTGCCAGTTGCATGGGCAGCGAATACTCTGCAGCACCACGGAAAGTGGATGCGCTGCAATACATCGTCTCCAGGCTCGGCCACTGCTGGGTGGGGAGGCTAAGCGATGGACCGCCTGCAAGCCATGAAGATTTTTGTCCGCGTGGTGGACGAGGGCAGCTTTGCCGCTGCGGCCCGCGCCATGGACATGTCGCCCCCTGTGGTGACGCGCATGCTGGCCGAGCTGGAGCAGCACCTGGGCACGCGATTGCTGCAACGCACCACCCGCAAGCTGGCATTGACCGATGCCGGCGATGCCTATTTGCAGCGGGTGCGCGCCATCCTGCACGACATCGAGGATGCCGAGGCCGTTACCGCCGCCAGCACCCGCGACCTGCAAGGCACCGTGCATGTGCTGGCGCCGCCCACGCTGGCGACCTACTTTTTGGCGCCGTGCATGGCGCAATGGCGCACACGCCACCCGCGGCTGCTGCTTGATATCTCTACCGACAATTTCGTCGCTGCACGGGTGGATGAATTCGATGTCACCTTCATGGTGGTGCCGGAAGGTTTTGACGGCAACGTCGTGGCGCGCACCTTGTTCCAGGGCGATGCCATCGTGGTGGCCTCTCCTGACTATCTGCAGCGCATGGGTGTGCCGCAAGAGCCCGAGGATTTGGCGCAGCACCACTATCTGCGCGATTCGGGCCAGGCCGTGCGCGCCCATGCCGGGCGCCGTTTGCGCCTGCAGCCCCTGGAGGGCAATGGCCCTGCCCAGGAGGTGGATGCGCCTGTGGTGCTCCAGTCGGTGAGCACTG
>JAUYGP010000384.1 GCA_030690515.1 Giesbergeria sp. | reverse complement strand
GCCCACCTGTCCGCCTGGCCCGATTTCGACTGGGAAGCCTTCAGCAAGAAGGTCATCGAAACACCCGAGCCGCTGGGCCTGGGCCTGACCTTCCAGCCGTATTCCATCCAGATCGAGCCGCACGACTACATGGCCGAGCTGTTCGACGCCGTGGCGCGCGCCAACACCATGCTCATCGACCTCTCGCGCGACGTCTGGGGTTATGTGAGCCTGGGCTACTTCAAGCAGCGCCTGAAGGCCGGTGAGATTGGTTCGAGCACCATGCCGCACAAGGTCAACCCCATCGACTTCGAAAACGCCGAAGGCAACCTGGGCCTGGCCAACGCGGTGCTCAAGCACCTGAGCGAGAAGCTGCCGATCAGCCGCTGGCAGCGCGACCTGACCGACAGCACCGTGCTGCGCAACATCGGCGTGGCGCTGGGCTATGCCACGCTGGCCTATACCTCGCTGCTGACCGGCCTGAACAAGCTCGAACTGAACGAGGAAGCCCTGGCCCAGGACCTGGACGCCGCCTGGGAAGTGCTGGCTGAGCCCATCCAGACCGTCATGCGCCGCTACGGCGTGCAGGGCGCCTACGAGAAGCTCAAGGAAGTCACGCGCGGCAAAACCGTCACCGCCGAGGCGCTGCACGGCCTGATCCGCAGTCTGGACATTCCGCAGCCCGAGAAAGACCGCCTGCTGGCCATGACCCCCGGCAGCTATGTGGGCAAGGCGGCAGAGCTGGCGCGGCGCGTCTAACGCTTTATTTCAAGCTTTTTGGCCTTTAGGGGCGTCCTGCAAAACTCCTCACGGCGTGTGATAGTGCTTATCTATCAAGCGCTGGCAGTTATCTTTTTGAAATTCGCCATCATTTTGCAGGCATTCCTGCAGAGGGCAGACTCGGATAATTTATACAAATTGAAGATTATTTCTTCTGTTTGTATAATAACCCATGCTCGACCGGCAACTTTCCTCCACCCTCCGGCGACTGGCGCGCTCGTTCCCGGTGGTCGCCATCACCGGCCCGCGCCAGTCGGGCAAGACCACGCTGGCGCGGGCGTTGTTTGCCGACAGACCCTATGTCAGCCTCGAAGACCCCATTGAGCGCGCCTTCGCCGAGGAAGACCCGCGTGGTTTTCTGGCGCGCTTCCAAGGGGGGGCCGTGTTCGACGAAGCCCAGCGCTGGCCCGCACTGTTCTCGCATCTGCAAGGCCTGGTCGACGCAGACCGCGCGCCAGGACGCTTCATCCTCACGGGCTCGCAGCAGTTTGGTCTGCTGGCAGGTGTCACGCAATCGCTGGCAGGCCGCGTGGGCATGACGCGGCTGCTGCCCTTGGCGGCCCGCGACATTTCGGGCGTGGCGGACGGCACGCTGGCGCTCGATGAGGTGCTGTGGCGCGGCGGCTACCCGGTGCTGTACACCCAGGCGGTGGCGCCGGGCGACTGGTACGCCAGCTATGTGGCCACCTACCTGGAGCGCGACGTGCGCCAGGTGCTCAAGGTGCAGGACCTGAGCACCTTCCAACGCTTTGTGCGGCTGTGCGCTGGGCGCTGCGGGCAACTGCTCAACCTCAACGCGCTTGCAGGCGAGGCCGGCATCACGCATACCACCGCACGCGCCTGGCTTTCGGTGCTCGAATCGAGCGATGTGGCCTATCTGCTGGCACCTTACCACCGCAATTTCGGCAAACGGCTGGTCAAGACGCCCAAGCTGTATTTCGTGGACACGGGCCTTGCAAGCTGGTTGCTGGGCATCCGCGCAGCCGATATGCTGACCTTGCACCCAATGCGCGGCGCCTTGTTTGAGAACTGGGTAGTGACCGAGCACATCAAGGCGCGCTGCAATGCGGGCGAGAGCGCAGACCTGTATTTCTGGCGCGACAACAACGGCGTCGAAGCCGACCTGCTGTACGAAGTGCAAACCAGGCTGCAGACCATCGAGATCAAGTCCGGCCAGACACCCACCAGCGACTACATTCGCGCCGGGCAGAAGTCGGCCCGATTTGCACAGGACGAAACCCTGACCCCGCGCCTGATTTATGGTGGCGAAGATTCCTTCGTGCGCAGCGGTGTCGATGTGCGCGGCTGGCGCACGCTCGGCGCACCCAAGCTGTTTTCCGCCTCTGCAATCTCCCCTTCCTGACCTCCTTCACTTACCGTACCCGCATGGCCATCAAATCCACCATCTTCAAGGCGAACCTGCAGATCGCCGACATCGACCACGGCTACTACGCCGACCATGCGCTCACTCTGGCTCGCCACCCCAGCGAAACCGACGAACGCATGATGGTGCGCCTGGCGGCGCTGGCCATCCAGGCGCACCAACTCAATGACCTGTGCAATGGCGATGGCACGCTGGCCTTTGGCGCAGGCTTGTCGGACCCCGATGACCCGGATGCGTCGCTCACCGACTTCACGGGCCGCAAGCGCGTGTGGATCGAAGTGGGCCAGCCCGAAGACAAGCCGCTCACCAAGGCCTGCAGCAAGGCAGATTCAGTGATCGTGTACTGCTTCAACCATGCGTCCGAGGTGTGGTGGAAGGGTATCGAAACCAAGCTCTCGCGTCTGGAGAGGTTGCAGGTGTGGCGCATTCCTACCGAGGCATCGCAGGCGCTGGCCCAGTTGGCCGAGCGCAGCATGCAATTGCAGGCCACGGTGCAGGAGGGGGCCATCACGCTGAGCAGCACGCAGGGCAGCGTGCATGTGGAGCCGGTGCGCTGGAAGTAATTCCATTTCTAAATCACCCATGTCGTTGTTGCTTCGCCTT
>JAUYGP010000380.1 GCA_030690515.1 Giesbergeria sp. | reverse complement strand
TGATGGGTGGGAGCGCTATGCACCCGCCAGCACCGCGCTGAGGGCGCCATGCGGCGTTGTTCCTCCTTGCGGGCAGGAGCCCGCGGCGTCGTCTCGCCTTGCCTGGCTCCCAGATCACGGCACTGGCGGGCACATCCAACTGCCGTTTCTAGGATGAAAAAGCCCCTGCGCCTTGGGGCAGCAGGGGCTTTGTGCGAGGGGAGAGGCCCATGGGCCTCGCAGGTTCAGTTCTGCTTGGGCTCTTCGGCCAGTGAGTCCTGCAGTGCCTTGAGTGGATCGTCGCTGTCCGAGGCGGGTTCGGCGCCTTCGGCGGCAGGTTCGGCCCCTGCGTCGGTCGGTGCGGCGCCTGCAGCTGGGCCTGCGCCCAGCATGCCCGCTGTGGGATTGGGGGCAATGAAGGCTGAGGGGTCGGGCATGGCGGCTTCCATTTCGCGGCGCACCTTGTCCAGGTCATAGACCACCTTCTTGTCCAGGCCGCTGGAGACGATGCCTGGGAAGACGATGACCAGGGTCACCATGACGATCTGGATGAACACGAACGGTACGGCGCCCCAGTAAATCTGCAGGGTGGTGATGGGTTTGACCATTTTCTTCGTGACCTTGTCCAGGTATTCCACCGTGGGCGCCACGCTGCGCAGGTAGAACAGGGCAAAGCCAAAGGGCGGGTGCATGAACGATGTCTGCATGTTGATGCCCAACAGCACACCGAACCAGATCAGGTCAATGCCCAGCTTCTCGGCCACGGGGGCCAACAACGGCACCACGATGAACGAAAGCTCGAAAAAGTCCAGGAAGAACGCCAGGAAGAAGACCATGATGTTCACCACGATCAGGAAGCCCAGCTGCCCCCCGGGCAGGCCCGACAACAGGTGCTCTACCCAGCGGGGGCCGTCTACGCCCTGGAAGGTCAGACCAAAAACCGTTGCGCCCACCAGGATGAACAGCACGAAACACGAGAGCTTGGTGGTGGTGTTGAGCGCTTGGCGCAGCAGTTCCATCGACAGACGTTTGCGCGCCATGGCCATGGCAAAGGCACCCAGTGCCCCCATGGCGCCGCCTTCGGTGGGTGTGGCAATGCCCAGGAAAATGGTGCCCAGCACCAGGAAAATCAGCAGCAGCGGCGGAATTAGCACGAACGTGACGCGCTCGG
This sequence comes from Giesbergeria sp., assembly GCA_030690515.1. Classification (GTDB taxonomy): domain Bacteria; phylum Pseudomonadota; class Gammaproteobacteria; order Burkholderiales; family Burkholderiaceae_C; genus Simplicispira. The sequence continues at coordinate 4,739 of JAUYGP010000380.1, read as the reverse complement.
CCATGCGCGAGAGCAGGCCCAGGCGCAGTGTTTTGTTGATGACGGCGATCACGAAGGCCAGCACGACGCCCACGCACATCGACAGCACGATGGTTTCATCCAGTGCCACATGTTCTACGAGTTCGCCTTTCCACCAGGTTTGCACGGCAGCAAAGTTCTTGGCGAATGTGATGGCCGTACCGGTGCACAGCACCGTCAGCGCCAGCAGGGAAGCCAGGCCGGTCTTGCCGTCGTCTTCGCGGATGGTGCGTGCCTCGGGGGGGAGCGCAGGCACCCAGCTAGGCTTGAAGATGGCCAGCAGGATGACGTAGAGGGCGTAGAAGCCGCACAGCATCAAGCCGGGCACGAAGGCCCCCTTGTACATGTCGCCTACGCTGCGTCCCAACTGGTCGGCCAGGATGATGAGCACCAGGGACGGCGGAATGATCTGTGCCAGCGTTCCCGAGGCGGCAATTACGCCCGTGGCGACGCGTCGGTCATAGCCATAGCGCATCATGATGGGCAGCGAGATCAGGCCCATCGAAATCACCGATGCAGCAACCACCCCGGTGGTGGCGGCCAGTAGCGTGCCCACAAAGATCACGGCCAGCGCCAAGCCGCCGCGTATGGGGCCAAAGAGCTGGCCGATGGTGTCCAGCAAATCCTCGGCCATGCCGCTGCGTTCCAATATCAGTCCCATCAGGGTAAAGAACGGAATGGCCAGCAGGGTGTCGTTCTGCATGATGCCGAAGATGCGCAGCGGCAGGGCTTGCAACAGGGCTTCGGGCAGAACGCCCAGTTCGATGCCGATGAAGGCAAAGAACAGGCCGCAGGCACCAAGGCTGAAGGCCACCGGAAAGCCCATCAGCAGGAAAAGAATCAGCCCCGCGAACATGATCGGGGCGAGGTTTGTGGTGAAGAATTCCATGGTGTGTGCTTTGCGTTCAGACGGCCTTGCCGTTGCCCTTGGCCGCTTCGGCGAGGCGACGGATGGATTCAGCGAGCTCTTGCTCTGCGGTTTTTTCGTTGCCCTTCTTCAGCGTGGGGTCTTCGATCAGGCCCTTCAGAAACGCGATGCGCTTGATCAGTTCAGACCAGCCTTGCAGCAGCAGCAGTGCAAAGCCCAGCGGCATCATGGCGTACACCGGCCAGCGGATCAGCCCCCCCGCGTTGTTCGACATCTCGCCCGATTCGAAGCCGCGCAGAAAGAACGGGGTGCCGTACCACAGGATGGCCAGGCACATGGGGGTGAGGAAAATCGAGAAACCGATCACGTCAATCCAGATCTGCGCGCGCTTGGAGAGCCGACCAGAGATGACGTCCACCTTTACGTGTTCGCCGTGCATCAGGGTGTAGCCCGCTGCAATCAGGAACGATGCGGCAAACAGGTACCACTGCACTTCCAGAAAGGCATTGGAGCTGATGTTGAAAAGCTTGCGCGACAGGGCGTTGAGCCCGCTGATGAGCGTCGAGGCCAGGATGAGCCAGATGACGTATTTACCGATCTGGGTGCTGAGCCAGTCGATCCCTCTGGAAAGTTTCAGTAATGCCTGCATGGTGTCTCCAATCAAATGACAGCGCGTCCAGTTGCGGACTTGCCATGGGCATGGCAAAGGGCGGGGCAACTTTTTGCAACGGCGCGATTCTACGGAGCACTCTAGTAGGAGTCTGACGGTAGCGTGACGGTGTTATCCCTCAATGAATACTTGATTCTGTGCTACCAAAGCGATAGCGATCAGGGTTAACGCCTAGACAAAAAATACCCCGTAGCGGCTGTGATGACATGTGGGACGGGGGTGGGTAAATCGCTAGCGTGCGGGCCGGAGAAGGAGCGTTTTCGGTGCGCAAGCGCTTCTATACTGCCCCGGGGTGGGCGTAGACCCATCTGTAACCCGATATGACAGGAGATAAGCACTCATGAGCTCTGTAGCACCCGATACGCTGGCATTGCAGCGCCTCTACCATTGGGAGCAGGCAGCACCCAACCGTGTGACCCTGACCCAACCCATGGGCCAGGGCGTGATTCAGGACTTTACCTGGGGCCAGGTCGCCGACCAGGCGCGCCGTATGGCGGCGCACCTGCAGTCCCAAGGCTGGGAGCCCGGGTCGCGGGTGGCCATTTTGTCCAAGAACTGCGCCTGGTGGCTGATGAGCGACCTGGCGATCTGGATGGCGGGGTATGTGTCGGTGCCGTTGTACCCTACGTTGGCACAGGACACAGTGAACCAGATCCTCACGCACAGCGAAGCCAAAGCGTGTTTCATTGGCAAGCTCGATGGCTGGGAAGGCATGAAGCCGGGTGTTCCCGAAGGCATGCCCTGCATCAGCTACGCTTTGTCGCCTGACGATGCACGCAAGAACTACGAAGGCTGGGATGCCATCTGCGCACGTACCCCGCCGCTGCAGGGCGCGCCGGTGCGCGCTGCAGACGAGTTGGCCACGCTGATTTACACATCAGGCACTACGGGCAAGCCCAAGGGCGTGATGCACAGCTTTGGCAATTTTGCCTGGGCCATCGGTGCGGGCATCAAGCGCATTCCCATGGGCCAGGAAGACCGGATGCTGTCGTACCTGCCGCTGGCGCACGTGGTCGAGCGTGTGCTGGTTGAGCACGGCTGGCTGCGCACGGGCAAGCAACTGTTCTTTGCAGATTCGCTGGATACGTTTGCGCAAGACTTGCAGCGGGCCCAGCCGACGATCTTCTTCTCGGTGCCGCGCCTGTGGGTGAAGTTCCAGCAGGGCATTCACCACAAGATGCCGCCGGCCAAGCTCAAGCGGCTTTTGTCGATCCCGCTGATCGGCGGCCTGGTGCGCAACAAGGTGCAAAAAGCCCTGGGACTGAACCATTGCCGCATTGCGGCGGGGGGTGCCGCGCCCATGCCGCTGAGCCTGCTGCAGTGGTACAGCAAGCTGGGCATTGACATCAATGAAGGCTATGGCATGACGGAAAACCTGGCCGTCTCGCATATCACTGAGCCGGGCAAGAATCAGCAGGGTTCTGTGGGGCCTGCCTATGAAGGTGTGGACCACCGTACCGATCCGCAAACCGGAGAAATCCAGATGCGCAGCCCCGCACTGATGCTGGGCTACTACAAAGAGCCCGAGCAAAGCCGCGATGCCTTTACGGCCGACGGTTGGCTGCGCACCGGCGACAAGGGCCGCATCGATGCCCAGGGCTGCCTGCACATCACGGGCCGTGTGAAAGACTTGTTCAAAACCGGCAAGGGCAAATATGTGGCACCAGCGCCCATTGAGGACAAGCTGGGCACACACGAGTCGGTGGAAGCCTGTGTGGTGACGGGTGCCAACCTGGGCCAGCCGCTCGGTATCGTGATGCTCAATGCCGACGCCGTTGCCAAGGCGTCCAGCACCGAAGGCAAGGCCGCGCTGGAGGCTTCGCTCACGGCGCACCTCAAGAGCGTCAACGCGACCCTCGACCCCCATGAGCAACTGCAGTGCATCGTGCTGGTGACCACTCCCTGGACGGTGGACAACGATCTCATCACGCCCACCTTCAAGGTCAAGCGCAATCGCATCGAGGACATCTACTCCGCCAACTACGAGCGTTGGGAAACCTCGGGCAAGAAGGTGGTCTGGTTCGGGCAGTAACTCGCCAATAGCGCAGCAAAAAAAACACCGCCCGGCGCAAACCGGGCGGTGTTTTTTTGTGGTGCGCCCAGCCTGGGCGCACACCTGCGAACTTATTCGGTAATGTAGTTCGACACGATGGTCCAGCGGCCATCATGCAGTTGTGACAGCCGCGAGAGGTTGCTGCCCAAGCGCTTTTGTGGACCGAACTTCTGGACGGTGCTGCCAAAGATGTCGCGCGGAATTTCCATGGTGTCCATGGCCTTGATGAAGCTGTCGGTGCTCAGGTTGGGCCCCGCCTTCTGTGCGGCGCGAATGAAGCTGTCGATAGCCAGATACCCATAGACCGAGAACACCGCCGGGTCTTCGTTGTAGGCTGTTTTGTACTTGGTAGCCCAGAAGCGGATGGGTTGCGAGGCATCATCCAGATAGGGGTTTTGCACCGTCATGGTGGCGTAGAGCCCGTCCATGGCCTTGCCGCCCAGCTTGTGGATGAGGTCGGTATAGGCCGCGCTGGAGCCCAGGAAGATGGGGTTGAAGCCCAGCTTGCGCGCCGTGCCAATGCCGCCAATGGTCTCGCGGATGATGGTGCCCAGCACCACCATGTCGCAGTTGGCAGCCTTGAGCTTGGACATCTGCGAGGAAAAATCGGTGGCGCCGCGCTTGAAGGTGGTGGTCTCGACCATGGTCATGCCCATGGACTTGAGGCCGTCTTCTGCGCCGCGCTGCACTTCCAGGCCGAACTCATCGTCCTGGTACATGGAGCAGATTTTCTGGGCTTTCTTTTCCTTCACCAGCTTGGGTACTGCAGCTTTCATCTGGTCGAAGTAGGTGGCGGCAAAGGCGTATTTGAGCTTATGGAAAGGCTCGTACATTTCGCGCGCAGCCGTCACCGGGAAGAAGTTGATGACGTTTTTTTCGAACTGCACTGGCATGGCGGCCAGGTTCTGCGCTGTGCCCAGATGGCCCACCATCATGAAAATCTTGTTCTGGTTGACCAGCTTCTGCGCGGCCAGCACCGCCTTCTTGGGGTCGTAGCCTGAGTCCTCCACCAGCAGGTTGATCTTGCGCCCGTTGACGCCGCCTTGCTCATTGACCTCATTCACGCGCAGCATCATGCCGTTGCGCAACTGCTTGCCAAAGCCCGCCAGCGGACCGGACAGATCCTGGAT
>JAUYGP010000377.1 GCA_030690515.1 Giesbergeria sp. | reverse complement strand
GCCCACGGGCAGCCTGGACTTTGCCACCGGCGAAAAAGTGATGGAACTCATGTTCGAGCTCAACCGCGAGCAGGGCACGACGCTGGTGCTGGTCACACACGACCGGGGCATTGCACAGCGCTGCGAGCGCTGCATCACGATTGAGGCCGGACGTGTGGCGACGGCCTAAATTTTGATTGTTTTTGGCCTCTGGCGCTTTATGGCTAAGCGCTTGCAGCTATAAATTCAATAGCGTTCGTGTGCAGCGGATAATTGCGCCATGTCCAGCCCCAAAGTCCTCTTCGGCTTCCATGCCGTGGGCGTGCGCCTCAAAACCGCGCCGCAATCCATCATTGAAATCTATTACGAGGTCACGCGCCGCGATGCGCGCATGCGCCAGTTTCTGGACCGTGCCAGGGAGGCGGGCGCCCGGCTGATCGAGGCTGACAGCCCGCGCATTGCCAAGCTGGCGGGCAGCCATGGCCACCAGGGCGTGGCCGCGCGGGTGCAGCCCATGCCGCAGGCCACCTCGCTCGACGAACTGCTCGAAGACCTGGAGGCCGCCGGTGTGGAGCAGCCTTTGCTGCTGGTGCTCGACGGCGTGACCGACCCGCACAACCTGGGTGCCTGCCTGCGCGTGGCCGACGGTGCGGGCGCCCATGCGGTGATTGCCCCCAAGGACCATGCCGTCGGTATCAACGCCACCGTGGCTAAAGTGGCCAGCGGCGCCTCGGAGACCGTGCCGTATTTCATGGTGACCAATCTGGCGCGCACGTTGAACGAGCTCAAGGAGCGCAACATCTGGATCATCGGCACCAGCGACGATGCCCCGCAAACCGTCTACCAGGCAGACCTGAAGGGTCCGGTTGCACTGGTACTGGGTGCCGAGGGCGACGGTATGCGCCAGCTCACGCGCAAGACCTGTGACGCTCTCATCAGCATTCCCATGAAAGGCGCGGTCGAGAGTTTGAATGTGTCTGTGGCCAGTGGCATTTGTCTTTACGAAGCCCTGCGCCAGCGTGCCGTCTGAGCCCCTCGTCCCCGAATCTGCCATCGCCTGGGTGCGCCAGGCCCGACACATCGCCGTGCTCACTGGCGCTGGCGTGAGCGCCGAATCGGGCGTACCCACGTTCCGCGACGCGCAAACCGGCTACTGGGCGCAGTTCCGTCCCGAAGATATGGCGACACCCGAGGGTTTTCGGGCCCACCCGCAGCAGGTGTGGGACTGGTACCAGTTTCGCCGCAGCCTGGTTGCGCAGGTGCAACCCAATGCCGCGCACCGGGCATTGGCGGCCTTTGCCCAGCAGCATCCGGAACGCATCACCCTGGTCACGCAGAACGTGGATGGACTGCACCAGCGCGCAGGCAGCCCGCAGGTGCTGTGCCTGCACGGAGACCTGCTGCGTAACCGCTGGCTCGACCTGCCGTGCCCCCATTGCGACCTGGAGAATACGGTGGACGCGCACCCGCCGTACTGCGATGCCTGCGGCAACCGTGTTCGGCCCGACGTGGTGTGGTTTGGCGAACCCTTGCCCCTGGCAGTGTTGGACGCTGCGCAGGCCGCAGCCCGCACGTGCGACCTGATGCTGGTCGTGGGCACGGCTGGGGCGGTGTACCCGGCCGCAGGTCTGGCGCACAGCGCACGCGCCGCAGGTGCCCGGGTAGTGGTGGTGAACACCGCTGCCAGCGCGCTGGATGATGTGGCGCATGCCGTGGTGCGTAGCCCTGCGGCCCAAGCGCTGCCTGCCCTCCTTGGTGTGTGATTTACGCACAGTCTGTCCCGGAGTGGACAGGCGGGGGCCATGCCTCGCCCTTAGCCTGCACCCCCGTTGCATTTTTCAGGGACCGATCTCCATGAGCCGTCGCCACTTTCTCCTGCGTACCACGCAAGCCGTCGCCGCCACCAGTTTGCCCGCTTGGGTTTTGCCCGCGCGCGCCGCCGAAGAAGCCTTGTCGTCCCGGCATATCACCCTGGGGTGTTCGATTGCGCTGACGGGTCCGCTCGGCCAGGCCGGTATCGAGCAAGTTGCTGGCATGAAGGCCGCGTTTGCCGAGCTGAACCAGGCCGGAGGTGTTTTTGGGCGCGAAATCCAGATAGAGGTGAAGGACGACGGCTACGTGGCCGCACGCACCCTGCAAAACGTCACCGCGATGCTGGAGGCGCAGTCCGTGTTTGCGCTCATCTCGCCGCTGGGCACCGCCAATACTGCCGCGATTCTGCCGCTGATCGAAGGCAAGGGTATCCCCACCGTGGGGCCCGTCACCGGGGCACCTTCGCTGCGCACGGCAGAGCAACGGCATGTGTTCTTTGTGCGCCCCAGCTACCGCGATGAAACCCAGCGCCTGGTCCAGCAGGTGGTGGACATGGGCCTCAAACGCATTGCCGTGGTGTACCTGGACAACCCCTTTGGCAAAGAGGTGCTCAAGGACATGTCCAAGGCACTGCAAGCGGCCCAGGTCGACCAGGCCGGTGAATTTGCCCTGGCCGTGGACGGAAAAAACGCGGTAGAGCTGGCCGACCAGGTGGCCGCTGGCCGCCCCAGCGCCGTCTTGCTGGCCACCACGGGAACGGCCAACACGGCTTTCATGGTGGCGTTCCGCGCACGGGCCGCCGGGGTGCCCATGGCGGGCCTGTCGGTCACGGTGATTTCATCCGAGCTGGCCAAGCTGGGTGCCGCCACGCGCGGCATGGCGTTGGTGCAGGTGTTTCCAGACGCCCGCTCGCAAAAATCGGTGCTGGTGCGCAAGTTCCAAAGCACCATGAAAAACACGGGTGCTGCACCTGACTACCTGGGCAGTGCCAGTGCGCTGGAAGGCTGGATCAACGCCCAGGTCATGATTGAAGGCCTGAAGAATGCGGGCAAGGACCCCACCCGCGAGCGTCTGCGCAACGGTCTGGCCAGCGTGCGCAGCCTGTCTTTTGGCGACTTCAGCGTGGGCTTTGGCAACAAGGCACCCTATGTGGGCACCGACTCGATCTACCTCGCTATCTACGCAGAGAACGGCCGCCGTCTGAGCTGAACCTTGCGCTAGCGCAAACAGCTTTCGCTGCAGCGGCGCGCTGCGTTGACGGCGTCGGGGCCTGTTGTCGATACTGCCTGCAGACTGCAGACTGCAGACTGCAGACTGCGGGCAGGGTGGCGGGCCTTTTTCTGGCTGCTCCCTCTTGCCCGCCACAGGAGAGGCCATGGAGCACACAGCCGGTGCGCAGACAGCGCTGCGCGAGAACATTGAAAGCCTGGAGCGTGAGAACCAGGCCTTGAAGGCGGCGCTGGAGAACAGCGACAAGGCGCTCAACGAGGCGCGCGCCACGCTGGTGCGCGGGGCGGCCTACAACAAGCGGGTCTACCAGGATGCCCCGGTGCCCATCGTCATCATCGATCCAGCCATTGGCATCGTCGATTGCAATCTGGCGGCGGTGCGTATCTACGGGTTTTCCGCGCGCGATGAGGTGTTGGGCAAGATGCCGCTGGATTTTTCGGCACCAACGCAATACGACGGTACCGACACCCAGACAGCGGGCGAGGAAATCACGCGATCCATTTTCGAGCACGGCATTGCCAACTTTCTTTGGCGCGCACGGCGCGCGAATGGCGAGATCTTTGATGCCGAGGTCAATCTCATGGCCTTTGATTGCGGCGGGCGCATTTTGCTGCGTTTCACGGTGGACGATGTCTCGGAAGAACGCCGCGCCAGGCAGGAGATCGACCGCCAGCAGGCCGAAATCCGCAAGCTACTGCAGGAGCAGCAAGTCATTTTTGAGAACACCCCCAATGGCATCTGCTATTCGGCCGATGGCATCGTGCTGCGGGTCAACAAACGTTTGTGCGAGAGCCTGCAGATGGCGCGCGAGGACTTGCTGGGCCAGCCCGTGGCAAGCACGCTGTTTCCCAGCGAAGACAACTACCAGACCTTTGCCGCGATGGCGGCGCCGTTGCTCAGCGCAGGCAAGGTGGTACGCACCGAGTGGGAGTTTCGGCGCAGCGACGGCACTTCCTTCGTCGCCATGGTGTCGGGCCAGGGCATCAACATCCCAGGCTATGAACGCTCCGCCGTGTGGATTTACGAAGACATCACCGAGCGCAAGAAGCTCGAACAGGACCGGCAAGAGAATGAGGCCCGCCTGCGCCGCATTCTGGAGAACAGCCCGGTGGGCGTCGTCATTGGTACGCAGGAAGGTCAGCTGGTGTTTGCCAACCGCCAGCATGCCGAAATGATGGGTGTGCCCGCCGAGGACGTGCCGACGTACAACACCTACCGTTCCTGGCGCAACCCGGCAGACCGCGACACCTTCATGGAGCAACTGCGTCGCGACGGCACCGTGAAGGCCTACCAGGCCGATTTGGTGCGCACCGATGGCGCACCTATCACAGTGCTGCTGTCGTCCATGCTGCTGGACTTTTCGGACGGACGCTACCTCGTCTCCTGGCTCTACGACATTACCGAGCGCCAGATCGTAGAGCAGCGCATTGCACGCAGCGAGGAACGCCTGAACCTTGCCCTGCGCGGTGCCCGCCTGGGTCTGTACGACTGCAATATCGATGCCCAGGGTTGCATCAGCGACGTCATGGTGAAC
>JAUYGP010000375.1 GCA_030690515.1 Giesbergeria sp. | reverse complement strand
CTTCCATGCCGGGCGTGTTTCACCCAGAGGGCGAACGACCGCATGAAAACTCTGCAAAAGACCCTCTGCGTTGACGAAGCTGCCCGAGGTTTCAGTGAAGGGAGCAATGGGCAGGAGCACATCGCTAAACTCCATATTGGTCTTGAACGGGCTCAGGGTGACGACCATGTCCACCTTGGACAAAGCGGCAACCGCTTGGGCAGCGGCAGCGCTGTCGTACACGGGTTCGTTGTTCAGCAGGAACAAGCCCTTGAGCCCGCCCTCCAGCATCTGGGCCGCGTTCAAACCGCCCTCTCCAGGCATGGCGTGCACCCACTGCGCGCCAACCGTGTTGGCGGCCTCGGTGAGGTAACCCACGGTCGCGCCTGTTTGCGCGCCAATCCAGTTAGCCAGTGCCAGCAAACTTGTCGCCTGCGCATGGTGCGCAGCGGCATTGCCCAACAGCACAGCTTTGTGCTCTCCGGCCAACAGCGCCAAGGCGATTGCGCGTGCGGTTTCGTTGTCCGCCCGCCCCTCTTTCACGGGAGGAACAACGCCCTTTTCCTGGGCTACGACCGCTGCCACGTCGGCCAGGGCCTGGGCCCAAGCGCCGGGCGCTGCCAACAGTGTCTGCGCAACGGGCATGGCCCAGTCACGCGCCACTGCATCAATGGACATGACCGTACAACCCTTGCGGGCCGCCTGGCGAATGCGCTGCGCGAACAGCGGATGGTCTTTGCGCAGAGAAGAGCCCACAACCAGCACCGATTGCAGTGTGGACAGCGACGCAATCGATCGACCTAGCCAACGCACGCCTTCAGGCGCTGTGAAATCGGCATGGCGCAGGCGATGGTCGATATTGCTGCTTCCCAACCCGCGCACCAGTGCACCGGCCAGATACAGCTCTTCGAGCGTGCTGTGCGGACTCACCAGAGCACCGATGCTCTGCGCACCCTGCTCTTTTTGGATGCAGCGCAGGCCATTGGCCACATATTCCAAAGCCGTCTGCCAGTCCACCTCGGCCCACTCGCCGCCCTGCTTGAGCATGGGGTGCGTCAGACGCTCTTCGCTGGCAAGGGCCTCATACGAAAAACGGTCCCGGTCGGCAATCCAGCATTCGTTGATGTCTTCGTTCTCGAACGGCAGGACACGCATGACCTTGTGGTTTTTCACCTGGACAATGAGGTTGGCCCCCGTGGAGTCGTGGGGACTGACGGACTTCCGGCGCGAAAGCTCCCAGGTGCGGGCGCTGTAGCGAAACGGCTTGCTGGTCAGCGCACCGACCGGGCAAATGTCGATCATGTTGCCCGACAGCTCTGAGTCGATGGTGTCACCCGTCACCGTGGTGATCTCGGAGTGCTCACCCCGATGGATCATGCCCAATTCCATGACGCCGGCCACTTCCTGACCGAAGCGTACGCAACGGGTGCAATGGATGCAACGGGTCATTTCCTGCATGGAAATCAGCGGACCGACATCCTTGTGGTGCACTACCCGCTTTTCTTCTTCGTAGCGCGTAGTGGATGCGCCGTAACCCACGGCCAAGTCTTGCAACTGGCACTCGCCACCCTGGTCGCAAATGGGGCAATCCAAGGGATGGTTAATCAGCAGAAACTCCATGACCGACTTCTGGGCCTGGATGGCCTTGTCGCTCTTGGTGCGCACGATCATGCCCTGCGTAACAGGTGTCGCACATGCCGGCATCGGCTTGGGCGCCTTCTCCACATCCACCAGGCACATACGGCAGTTGGCAGCGATGGACAGCTTCTTGTGGTAACAAAAGTGGGGAATATAAGTGCCCGCCTTCTCGGCTGCATGCATCACCATGCTGCCTTCGGCGATTTCCACTTTTTGACCGTCAAGTTCAATTTCGACCATATGCTTTTCTCGCGATCAGGCAGAAGTTGCGGCCTGAGGATTCGGTTTCCGGATCATTGCAGCGAACTCCGGCCGGTAGTGCTTGAGCATGGCTCGTACCGGCATCGCTGCCGCATCCCCCAGGGCGCAGATGGTGCGTCCCATGATGCTGCTGGCCACGGAGTCAAGTACATCCATATCGGCGGGGCGTCCATCGCCACGGTGAATGCGATCCACGAGACGCCACAACCACCCCGTACCCTCGCGGCAGGGCGTGCACTGTCCACAGGACTCGTGCATATAAAAATAGGACAGGCGTTTGAGCGACTCGACCATGCAGCGGCTGTCGTCCATAACGATGACCGCACCCGAACCCAGCATGGAGCCGGCTTTGGCAATCGAGTCGTAGTCCATAGTGCATTCCATGATGATCGAGGCGGGCAGCACGGGCGACGATGAACCACCGGGGATCACGGCCTTGAGCTGCCTGCCCTTTCGCACTCCACCTGCGAGCTCCAGCAGCCGAGAAAACGGAGTGCCCATCGGAACCTCGTAGTTGCCTGGACGCTCCACATCACCGCTGACCGAGAAAATCTTGGTTCCACCGTTATTGGGCTTGCCACAGGCAAGGTAGGCCGCACCGCCATTGCGAATGATCCACGGCACGGCCGCGAAGGTTTCGGTATTGTTGATGGTGGTCGGCTTGCCGTAAAGGCCAAAACTGGCTGGAAACGGCGGCTTGAAACGGGGTTGACCCTTCTTGCCTTCCAGCGACTCCAGCAAGGCAGTTTCCTCGCCGCAAATATAGGCACCAAAACCATGGTGCGCATGCAGCTGGAAAGTAAAACTGCTGCCGAGAATGTGATCGCCCAGATAGCCTGCCGCGCGCGCCTCTTCCAGAGCCGCCTCGAAGCGTTCGTACACCTGGAAAATTTCGCCGTGAATGTAGTTGTACCCCACGGTGATGCCCATCGCGTAGGCCGCAATGATCATGCCCTCGATGACGGAGTGCGGGTTGTACATCAGGATGTCGCGATCCTTGCAGGTACCCGGCTCCCCCTCATCGGAATTGCACACCAGGTATTTCTGACCAGGAAACTGGCGGGGCATGAAGCTCCACTTCAAGCCCGTAGGAAAACCGGCGCCACCACGACCGCGCAGGCCTGATTCTTTGACGGTCGCAATGACCTGATCCTGCGTCAGCGCTTCGCTGCCGTTCTTGCCAAGAATCGTGCGCAGCGCTTGATAGCCACCGCGCGCCTCGTAGTCTTTAATGCTCCAGTTGGAGCCGTTGAGGCCCGCATAGATCTGGGGCTCGATATGGCGGTCGTGAAAACAGGTCTCAATACCGGCGGCCTGGAATTGGGACAGCACCTGGGTTGCCGTAGTCATTGCTTACCCTCCGCTGCGCGCAGACTGTCGACCAACTGATCGAGCTTGTCGTTGCCCATGAAGCTACACATGTGGCGGTCGTTCACCAACATGACAGGCGCATCGGCGCAGGCACCAAGGCATTCACACTGTTGCAGGGTAAACAAGCCGTCCTGCGTGGTCTCGCCCATCGAGATGCCCAGCTTGTGCTCCAGATGTTCCAGCGCCTTGCCGCCTTCGCGCAGCAGGCACGGAAGATTGGTGCAGACGTTAAGTTTGTACTTGCCTACCGCATGCTGGTTGTACATGTTGTAGAAGGTCGTCACTTCGTGGACGGCAATCTGCGGCATGCCCAGGTAGTCGGCAATCACCGCCTCGCTGGCCTCGCTGACATGGCCCAACTCCTGCTGGACGATGGCGAGGCAGGCCATTACGGCGGACTGCTTCTGGTCGGCCGGGTATTTGGCCACTTCACGCGCAAAGCGCGCCTTGGTCGCTTCAGAAATCATCGGTCAATTTCTCCGAACACGATATCCATGGTGCCGATGATGGCAACCACGTCGGCCAGCATGTGACCCCGGGCCATTTCATCCATCGTGGCCAAGTGTGCAAAGCCTGGTGCGCGGATCTTCATGCGGTAAGGTTTGTTGGCACCATCGCTCACAAGGTAAATTCCAAACTCGCCCTTAGGGTGCTCCACGGCGGCATATGCCTCGCCTTCAGGCACATGCATCCCTTCAGAGAACAGCTTGAAGTGGTGAATCAGGTCTTCCATACCTGTCTTCATCATCTCGCGGCTGGGAGGTGCGACCTTGTGGTTGTCGGTAATCACCGGACCGGGGTTGGCGCGCAGCCAGGCAATACATTGCTGAATGATGCGGTTGGACTCGCGCATTTCATGCACGCGCACCAAGTACCGGTCATAGCAATCGCCTGTCTTGCCCACAGGCACATCGAAGTCGATCCGGTCGTACACCTCGTAGGGCTGCGTCTTGCGCAGATCCCACGCGATACCGGAGCCGCGCAACATGGGGCCGGTCATACCCAGATTGAGCGCACGCTCTGGCGTTACCACACCAATGCCTACGGTACGCTGCTTCCAGATGCGGTTATCAGTTAACAGCGTTTCGTATTCGTCTACGTAACCAGGGAAACGGCGGGTGAA
>JAUYGP010000373.1 GCA_030690515.1 Giesbergeria sp. | reverse complement strand
ACCAACTCATGACGCGCGCGGGGCTGATCAAGAAGCTTGGCGCTGGGGTCTACAGCTACATGCCCATGGGTTTGCGGGTAATCCAGAAGGTCGAAGCCATCGTGCGCGAGGAGATGACCCGCGCTGGCGCAGTCGAGCTTGCGATGCCCGTGGTGCAACCGGCCGAGCTGTGGCAGGAAACGGGGCGCTTTGAGAGCATGGGCCCCGAACTGCTGCGCATCAAGGACCGCCATGGCCGTGACTATGTCGTGCAGCCCACCAGTGAGGAAGTGGTCACTGACATTGCGCGCCAGGAACTGCGCAGCTACAAGCAGCTGCCGAAGAATTTCTACCAGATCCAGACCAAGTTTCGCGATGAACGCCGCCCCCGCTTTGGCCTGATGCGTGGGCGCGAGTTCACCATGAAGGACGCTTACAGCTTTGACCGCGATCAGGTGGCGGCCAAGGCCAGCTACCAAGTCATGGCACAGGCCTACCGGCGCATTTTTGACCGCTTTGGCTTGACCTACCGTGCGGTGGCTGCCGACAGCGGAGCCATTGGCGGCGATCTGAGCGAAGAGTTCCAGGTGATTGCGGCCACCGGTGAGGACGCCATCGTCTACTGCCCCGGCAGCGACTACGCCGCCAACATGGAAAAAGCCGAGGCTCTGGCGCCCGCTGGCCCGCGTCCTGCCGCTGCACAAGCCATGGTCAAGACGCCCACTCCGGGCAAGGCTACCTGTGCCGATGTGGCTGCAATGTTTAGCGTCCCCCTGCAGAGCACTGTCAAATCACTGGTGCTGGCGACCGACCAGACCAATGAAGCCGGTGAAATCGTTAAAAGCGAGGTCTGGCTGCTGTTGCTGCGTGGTGACCACGACATGAACGAGATCAAGGTGGCCAAGGTGCCTGGGCTCGATAAGAGCTTCCGGTTTGCCACGGGGGCTGAAATCGAGGAGCACTTTGGTTGCACCCCAGGCTACCTGGGGCCCATCGGTTTGCTCAAACCGGTGCGCATAGTGGCAGACCGCGAGGTGGCCGTGATGGCAGACTGGATTTGCGGCGCCAATGCCGTGGATTTCCACATGACCGGCGTCAACTGGGGCCGCGATCTGCCCGAGCCCACGCTGGTGGCTGACCTGCGCAACGTGGTGGCGGGCGATCGATCGCCCGACGGCCAGGGGGAACTGGCCATTGAGCGCGGCATCGAAGTAGGCCATGTGTTTTATCTCGGTACCAAGTACAGCAAGGCCATGAACGCCACCTTCCTGGGCGAGGACGGAAAGCCCGCCCACTTTGAGATGGGTTGCTACGGCATCGGCATCACCCGCCTGCCTGCGGCCGCCATCGAGCAGAACCACGATGAGCGCGGCATCATCTGGCCGGACGCCATCGCGCCCTTCACCGTCGTGTTGTGCCCCATCACGCCCGACCGCTTCCCCGAGGTCAAGTCCCAGGCGGAGCAGCTCTATGCACAGCTGCAGGCTGCTGGCGTGGATGTGATCCTGGACGACCGGGGTGAGCGCCCGGGCGCCATGTTTGCCGATTGGGAACTGATCGGGGTACCGCACCGCGTGACCATTGGCGACCGCGCCCTCAAGGAAGGCCAGGTCGAATACCAGCACCGCCGCGACGCTGCCGCCACCAAGGTGGCCGTGTCCGATATCCTGGGCCATGTTCTGGGTCGTCTAGCCGCATGACCCAGGGCCTCTCGCGGCGTTCCTGTCTCGTCTCGCTGACCGCCGGGCCTGCGGCCTGGCTGGCGGCGCCAGGTCTGGCCCATGCCGGACGGCAGGTGGAAGAGCCGCTCATGGATTCGGTGCGCACGGCACTGAGTTCGGCCATCGGCAACCGCGCGCCGCCTGAGCCCATTTTTGCCTCCACCGAGGCCCGCCTGCACTACCTGCGCTGGCTGGGGGCCATGAGCGATCGCCTGCGCCGCCGCAAGCCCGACTGGGAGGTAAGGCGTGATTTCCTGCAAACGGTCTGGTATGAAAGCGGTCGTGCGGGGCTGGATGTCTCGCTGGTTCTTGGCCTGATCCAGGTTGAAAGCGCCTTTCGCAAATTCGCTGTCTCCAGCGTGGGCGCCCGCGGCTACATGCAGGTCATGCCGTTCTGGACGCGGCTGATTGGCAATGGCGATCCCGGCACACTGTTCCACATGCAGACCAATCTGCGCTTTGGTTGCGTCATCTTGCGCCATTACATGGACCGCGAGCGCGGTGACCTGTACATGACCCTGGGGCGCTACAACGGCAGCCGAGGCCGGGCGCCCTACCCGAATGCGGTGTTTGCGGCGCAGCGCAATTGGCGGTTCGAAGGGTAGTTCGCAGGCTGAACGAGCCCTTTAGGCGCTGGTTTCTTCAGGCGAAGAACTGGCGGACAGGCGCGACACCATGACTTGGTCGATGCGGTAGCTGTCCACGTCCAGCACTTCGAACGTGTAGCCGCCCCAGACCACGCTGTCGGTGCGCCGGGGGACACGGCGCAGCATCACCATCAGAAAACCGGCCAGGGTTTCGTATTCACCGGCGTGCGGCAGGTCGTCGAGTGAGAGCACGCGCAGCACATCCTCGACGGGCGTGACGCCATCGATCAGCCACGAGTTCTCATCGCGCCGCACGATCAGTTCTTCGTCTTCGGTGCCCACCAGGTCGCCCATCACGGTACTCATCACGTCGTTGAGGGTGACCACGCCGACCACCAGGCTGTATTCATTCACGATGACGGCAAAGTCTTCGTGCGCTTGCTGGAACTGCTCCAGTACCTCTGACAGCGTGAGTCGGTCCGGCACGACCAACACCTTGCGCACCAGGCTGTCGTCCAGCAAGGAGATGGGCTGGTTGTTCAGCACGCGCTGGAACAAATCCTTGGCATCCACATAGCCGACCACATGGTCAATGTCGCGTTCGCAGACCGGGTAAGTCGAGAACGGCTCGGCCGCAATGCGCAGACGGATCACCGAGTCTGGGTCGTCGCGCAGGAAAAAGGCCACCCGGTCGCGGGGTGACATGGCGCTGGAGACGGTGCGTGTGTCCAGTTCAAACACATTGGTGATGACCTGCTGCTCGCGTACGGCCAGCACACCGGCGCGGGCCCCGGCCTCCATCATTGCAAGTATGTCGTCGGAGGTGATGCGGTCATCGCGCAGCGATGAAAGGCCCAGGACCCTGAACAGCACATCCGCCGCCCGGCTGTAGAGCCAGACCACCGGTCGCAGCAGCGTGATGCACCAAGCCATGGGCTGCACCAGGGACACCGCCAGTCGCTCCGGCCGGGCCATTCCAAGGCGTTTGGGAAACAGATCCGAAAAGAGGATGAACAGCGAGGTGATGAGGGTGAAGGATGCGAGAAACCCTACCGTCTGCGCTGTGCTGCTGGACACCCACAGCTCCGTCAGTGCGCTGAAATACGGGCTGAGCGCACCTTCTCCCACGATGCCCCCGAGAATCGCGACGGCGTTCTGCCCGATCTGTACTACGGTGAAATAGTCGCCGGGCTGGTCCTGCACGCGCAGCACCCGTTCGGCGCGTGGGTCTCCCTCATCGGCCAGTTGGCGCAGGCGCAGGCGCCGTGCGGCCGCGAGGGAAATCTCGGCCATGGAAAAGAAGGCGCTGGCTGCAATCAGCAGCGCGATCACGAAGAGGCTTTGCGTCAGTGTCATGGAAAAGGCAGAGCGTGGCCTGCGGCACACCAGTGGAGCGAGTGTATCTGCCCGCCTGGACTGCCCGACCCTCGATGCGTGGCTCTGCTATTACTGCATGAAGCCGATGCGGCCGCGAGTGGAGGCCCCCTTGGGCAGGTCGGCCACCTCTACGGTGCCGCGGTGGTCCAGCCGCGCATTGCCAAAGGCCACCATCAGCGCCCGGCGCATTTCGCGTGGAGGCATGTGGGACAGGCAGTCCAGCACGTCGCCCTGCGGTTCGGGGTCGATCAGCCGCCCCCAGTCGTGCGCAACGCGGATGCCGGTGTAGAGCATCTGGGCAATGCTGCGCGCCTGCTGGGTGGTGGGTGCCTGCACCTCGAACACGTTCATGCGGTTGAGAATGGGGTCGGGGATGCCCCGGCTGTCATTGGCCGTAGTGATCCAGATGACCTGGCTGGCGTCGATCGCCACCTCGGCGAATTCATCGGTGAAGCTTTGCGCCGTGTCGTGCTCCAGCAGGCTATAGAGCGCCCCCAGCGGGTCGTACTGGGCATCGCCACTGGCTTTGTCAATTTCATCCACCACGATGACCGGGTTGGCATACTCACCTTCCACCAGCGCCTCGAAAACCTTGCCGGGGCGTGCGCCCTTCCATTGCGACGATGACCCTGAGAGCAGCCAGCCTGCCGTCATTGAGCTCATGGGCACCAGGTTCATGCCCGTGCCCAGCAGGTCGGCCAGTTGGCGGGCGAAATGGGTCTTGCCGATGCCGGGCGGCCCCAGTAGCAGCATGGGTGTCACTTCCAGGCCGTCGCGGCTGTCTTGCGCCAGGGCGACGTGTCGGCGTACATCGTCGAGCGCTTCGGTGAAGTTGGGCAGCCGGTCATACAGGTTGGCCATGTCGGGCACACCCTGCGGCTTGACCTGGAAACGCTCTGGCCCCCGTTCCAGCATGCGTTCGTAAACGATGCGCAGGTTGTCGAAGTCGCGTTGCTGGCCCGCGTCCTGCAGCCGAGCGAGCTTGCGTTCTACATCGCTGGTGCAGAACACGCTGCGCATCTGGGCCACGGGCAGGCTCAGGCTTTGGGGAACAAGGCTATGGCTGGTCATGGCATGCTCCTGCAGTGAAGAGAACGATCCCATTCAAGCACACATGCGGCCCGATCTCAATGCAGAAACTACCCTGTGAAAACCCTGCTGTTGCGCCCATGAAAATAGCCGCCCGGAGGCGGCTTGGGATCAGGCAATACAACAGCCTGTGAGGACTCAGGTGCCCAGCGTTTGCTTGAGTTCACCCGACTCGTACATCTCCATCATGATGTCCGAGCCGCCGATGAACTCGCCCTTGACGTAGAGCTGAGGGATGGTGGGCCACTGGCTGTAGTCCTTGATGCCCTGGCGGATTTCGTCGTCGTCCAGCACATTGACCGTGGTGATGGCCTTCGGGTCGGCGCCGCAGGCTTTCAGGATCTGGATGGCGCGGCCAGAGAAACCGCACATAGGGAAGCTGGCCGTGCCTTTCATGAACAGCAGGATGTCGTTGGTCTTGACGAGATCGTCGATGCGCTTCTGGGTATCGCTCATGGGGGCTCCGAGAGGGGGCCGCAAGGCCCGGTGGGTGGGAAAAGGAAAAGGGGGATTATTTCACTGTTGGCTTCTGGCCGCCCGAGCAACGCACGATGCCGGCGAGGTCTTTGCGGCTTTGCACCCGCACCAACCCTGCCGCAAGCAGCAGGGTGGCTACCGCCTCAGCCTGGTCGTGGCCGTGTTCCAGCAGCAGCCAGCCGCCGGGCGCCAGGTGGGCCGGGGCCTGCGCGATGATGCTGCGCAGGTCGTCCAGGCCATCGGCACCGCTGGCCAGGGCCGAGAGCGGCTCGTGCGTGAGGGCGGCCAAGTGCGGGTCGGTAGCGGCAATGTACGGGGGGTTGGACACGAGGGCATCAAAGCCGCCTGCCAGCCCCCGCAGCCAGTGTCCGTGCTGGAACTGCACCGGCAGGCCCAGGCGCCTGGCGTTGGCCTGCGCCACCGCCAGGGCGTCCTGGCTGGCGTCCACGGCAAGCACCTGGGCGTCAGGGCGTTGCTGCTGCAAGGCCAGGGCGATGGCGCCGCTGCCGGTGCC
>JAUYGP010000369.1 GCA_030690515.1 Giesbergeria sp. | reverse complement strand
GTCCAGGGACTGAATTGTTTTTAGAGATTGAATATGGCAAAAGAAGAACTCATTGAAATGCAGGGCAGCGTGACCGAAGTGCTGCCTGATTCGCGCTTTCGCGTTACGCTGGAAAACGGCCACCAACTGATCGCCTATACCGGCGGCAAGATGCGTAAGCACCACATCCGTATCCTGGCTGGCGACAAGGTGTCTCTGGAGTTGTCTCCGTACGACCTGACAAAAGGCCGCATCACCTTCCGCCACCTGGCCGGCCGTGGTCCTGGCCCGTCGAGCCGTTGATGGATGCACGCCTGCGCGTTTGCACCAAAAATAATCTTTCACGGATCTAAATTCAGTTGTTTTCTCGAGTTAGAATACTAGCTGTCGGAGCGTAGCGCAGCCTGGTAGCGCATCTGCTTTGGGAGCAGAGGGTCGCGAGTTCGAATCCCGCCGCTCCGACCAGTAATGACAAGGCCTGCAGAGGGAAACCGCTGCAGGCCTTTTGTCTTACAGAATGGCCACTGTCTAACGGCTTAGCGCGTCGCCTTGGTCTTGATGGCCGTTTTATGGCGCACATACTCCGCTGTCTGGGCCTGGGTTGAGTGGGCGCCCATGCGCTGCGCGTCACCGATCCCCCGCTTTGCATCCACGTCGGTAAGGGCCTTGGCCCGCAAGTCGCGGAATTGTGTGTCCGGGATGCCCGCACGCTTCAACCCACGCTTCCATGCAGTCACCGCGCCAGAGTAGGTGTAGCGCTGGCCATCCTGCTTGCAGAACACATAGCGCACGTTGCTGTGCTTGAAGGCCTTGAGCCTGGTCACCAGCCTCTCCAGGCGCGGCGTCCAGCCGATAAGCACCTCGACGCCGGTGGACGCCAGCGTCTTGCCTGGCTGGAACCGGATGCCGTCCTTCCCCATTTCTGCCCACTCCATCGAGAGAAGGTCGCTGGCACGCTGGCCGGTGAGGTAGGCCATCTCGACCAGGCAGCAGATCATGGGCCCCGATGGCGTGCGCTTTCCGTCCTTGCCGTAGCAGATCCCGACCTTGATGCGGCGTATCTCTGAATCCGTGATGTAGCGGCGCCTGGGCGTTGTAGAGTTCGCGCGGGGTCAGCATGCGCAACGTGATGTCCACGATCACCCAGGGCTCGCCCTTGAGCCAAACCGTCACCAGCGCAAGGCGGTCGTGGGTGGTGATGGTGGTCATCGGGTCGCGCAGGTCGGCCCACTGGCCACCGCTGGCGTGGTAGCGCATGAGGAAGGCGGCGCAGCGCAGGGCACCCGCCTCGTCATCCTGGCTCAGCTCGTATCGCACCAGGGCGTGGTGCTCTCCACCGGCCGTGACCACGGGCATACGCGATGTCGCGGGTGTGCGTCACCGGCACAAAGGCTCGGGCCGCCCCCTCAACAATGAACGGGTTGTCGCTGTCCAGCACAAACTTCTTCATGCCATAGGCAATGCGCCGCATCGTGGCCTCGGCCAGTTCCTTTTTGCGGCCGAAGATGCTGGTTCCGGGGATGCCCCAGTCGATGCAATCGGATGCAGGGCGAAAGGGCTTGAGTTTGCCCACTGGCTTCTTGGCATGCGTCTGCTCGGGCCACACGATGGGCAGGCCATCACAGCGCGCGATCATGTAGAGCCGCGTGCGTGTGCTGTGCGCGCCCAGGGTGGCATTGCAGATGACGCGCCACTCGACCTTGTAGCCCATGTCTCGCAGGCCCTGCACAAAGTGGTTCCAGTTGTGGCCCACGCGCTTTTTGCAGGGCACCAGGAACTGGTTGCAGCGTGGCACCACTTCGCCCGGGGCCGCCACGCGGTAGGTGATCTTGCCCGTGGCCGGGTCCGTCACCTTGTCCAGCGTGATGGCACGCCCGGTGGCTGGATCGCGCTTCGCCACCAGTGGGGACCACTGCAGCATCTGCTCCACCCGAGTTCGACAGCAACCGCTGCAAGTTGTTGATTTTCTTGAAGTGGCCACCTTAAATTGCCACTACAGCAGTGTCATTTGAGCGTCATACGTGGGCTTCTTGATGCTCAGGGCGGCCAGGACATCAGCCTGGCGTGGATGAATCGTGGAGACGCCTTGGATGGGAGCGCCGTTGTCGATACTCACGGTGTGCCGCTGGATGCGGCGCAAATCGGCCAAGGCAGATTCAGGTGAGAGGTCGCTGCCCGCGCGCTTGAGGCGCTCACGCATGATGCGGTACAGGATCAGGGCCATGAAGCAAATACTGGCATGGGCCTTGATGCGCTCGGGCAAACGGTGAAACACCGGAGCGATCTCGATCTCGGACTTGAGCACCCTGAAACCCCGCTCAATATCGGCCAAGCTCTTGTAGCGCCTCACCACATCGGCCGCCGTCATATCCTGCACATTGGTCACCAGCATCAGCTTGCCATCCATGATCTGGGCCCTGGCCAGCGCGGCCTCGTCGATGCTGTAGGTGAACAGATCGCACTTCAAGTCCACCTTGATGATGCGAGCCAGATGGGCGTCGCTGACCTCATGGAAGAACCGTGCCTTGGCCCCCGAATCGGACAGCTTGCGCCCGCGCTGGACTTTGCCTGCCTCCTGGGCATCGAGCTTGCCCGCCAACTGGGCGGCGCGCTGCTCAAGCGCGTGGATGCGCGAGAGGCGATCCTGGGTTTGCTGGGCCGCCTGCAGCGGGTTGTGCGCCACCACCAGGCGATGGCCTTGCCACTCGCACTCTGCGACGACCTCCTCGCTGGCCTGGGCCGCTTGCTCGCTGATCGGCTGCAGGAGGTGGACGAATTCGCCATAGCGCCTGCCAGGCACGGCCAGGATGAATTCCAGAGCCCGGCCTGAGCCCACCTGTAGTTTGGACAGCGCATCGATATTGTCCAGCGACAGCAAGCCCCGGTCGGCCACCACCACCAGGCGGCGAATGTGTGGATAGCGACTGAGCACCTTCTTGAGCGTGGGCTGCAGCGTCGGCGCCTCGGCTGTGTTGCCGTCAAAGACCTCGTGGTAGATCGGCATCCCCTGCGCCGTTTGCACGACACCCAGTATGAACTGGCGCGCAATCACACCCTCCTTGGACATACCGAAATGGCGCACATCGCCCTCTTGCTGGCTCAGGCCCTCGGCGCGGATGGTGGTCAGGTCATAGAACACCACCGAGAGGTCTTGATCGATGAGCGGGCGCAGCAAAGCGGCGACACAGTCATCCACCGCTACTTGGTGATCCATGAGCGCATCCATGCTGCGCAGCAACTGCTGGTGAGTGAGCTTATCCACGTCGATACCGGGCATGCTGACCGCACGCAACCAGCGCAGCACACCGAGTTTGGAGTCGGGGTCACACAACCGGTTAAAGACCATCACGCGAATGGCGTGCTCTACCGGGTTGGTGAAGCGGGCTCGGCGAAAGACGGCGGCAAGCCCATCGAAACCCAACTCGTGCCACAAGGCATCGAGGGCCCAGACATCACCCAGCGCAAGGGCAGATTCAAAGCGCACCTGGGGCGCATCACCATCACCGGCCGGGCGCCCCTTGGCACGCAGCAAACCGCCCAGCAGGGCGTCAAGCTGCCCGCCGCGCTCGTCGATACGCCCGAGGGTGGCTACCGTGCGCTGACGGGGCTGGCCGTCTTCGTTGCGAAAGGACTCCACCAGCCGCGCATAGCGATGACCGCCGGAGGTGGTGACTTTGATGAACATGCGCTGGAGTATAGCGCTGTCGTGAGCGCACTAAAACTACGCATCATATACATATTGGCACTACATGAAAACCAAAAAACAGCCTTGCAAGGGCATGCAAGTGCTTGATTTATATGACTCTGGCAAACTGCATGAGGCGGAAAATGTGATCAAAGTGTCGAACTCGGGACTCCACGTTCTCCAGGGTGATGACGTCGGGCCGGGTCTTTCCTGCCCAGCGGTGCACCACCCAGGCCAGGGATCGGATTTCTTGGCTGCGCGGCCGTCCGCCCAGGGCCTGGCTGCGGTGGGTGCAG